>JANXOJ010000332.1 GCA_025353625.1 Planctomycetota bacterium
GCGACCCTCACGGGCGACCGGCGCGCCGACTTCGCTCGGACGCTCGACAACGACCACTACCGTGCGGGAATGGAGTGGGTTGCGGGAAATCATCTTACATCCGACGGCCCCCATCGGTATTTGCTGGCCGGCAATACCGACGCTCAAACGATTGAGTTTGTCGCCGCCTTTTCGCAATCGGCCCTCCCGGCGAAACTGCCGGACGCATCGGCCACCCGCACGGCCTCGGCGATCGCGTGGAAAAAGTTTTGGACTACCGGCGGAGCGATCGATCTATCGCAAAGCAAGGATCCTCGCTGGAAAGAATTGGAACGCCGCATCATCCTCTCGCAATATCTGACGCGCATTCAATGCTGCGGTTCCTTGCCGCCGCAGGAGACGGGACTTACCGGCAACAGTTGGTTCGGCAAGTTTCATCTGGAGATGCACTGGTGGCACGCCGCGCATTTTCCGTTGTGGGGTCGCAGCGAACTATTGGAACGCAGTCTGCCCTTCTACCAACGCATTTTGCCCAAGGCGGAAGCCACGGCCAAGAGCCAAGGTTACGAAGGCGCGCGGTGGCCGAAGTGCGTTGGGCCTTCCGGCGATCCCGCGCCCACCTATCTGGAAAGCTATTTGATCTGGCAGCAGCCGCATCCGATTTCCTATGCGGAGTTGTGTTACCGCGATCGTCCCAACCCGGAAACGCTTAAAAAGTATCGGGAAATCGTTTTTGAAACGGCCAAGTTCATGGCCTCGTTTGCCGCCTGGGATGCGAATCGCAAACAATATCGCATTGGGCCTCCCTTCGCGGATGCCGCGGAGGTTTATTTTCACGATCGCGATCACCAATGGAATCCGACCTTTGAAACCGCTTATTGGCGAAAGGGTTTGGAGACCGCACAAACGTGGCGCGCGCGTTTAGGAATGCCGCGCGAAAATAAATGGGACGATGTGATCGCTCATCTGCCGCCGCTTGCCACTCGCGACGGCCTCTACGTTTCCGGGGAAACGGCCACCGATACCTTTACGACGCCGGGCATGAACAAGTCGCATCCGTGCATGCTGGCTCCGCTAGGGATGCTCGACGGCAGCACGGTCGACCGAGAAACCATGCGCCGCACCTTGCACAAGATCGTGGACCATTGGAATTGGCGGGAAACGTGGGGTTGGGACTATCCCATGATGGCCATGACGGCAGCGCGGCTGGGCGAGGGGGCGACGGCAGTCGATTTACTTCTTATGGATAAGAGCAAAAACAGCTATTTGGCCAATGGCCACAACCGCCAACTCGGGCCGACCCTGCCACTGTATCTTCCCGGCAATGGGGGACTGTTATATGCCGCGGCCATGATGGCGGCGGGCTGGGATGGTGCGCCCGCCGACAAACGCGCGCCCGGTTTCCCGGACGATGGAAGCTGGGTCGTGAAATGGGAAGGACTGAAGAAAGCTCCCTAACGCGGCAGTCGCATGGCACCGTCGTCGCATGCAACGTTTTGCGGGATCGAACTCGATACGCTACTCCGGCGTCCGCCTGCGCTGTTGATACTCGCGGCTGGCACTTTCCATGATGCGGCGCTCGTTCCGCGTGAGGCTCTTCTCGCCCTCACGGTGGATTTTTTCCAGGATGCGATCGACGTCCTCGTCGGCCACGGCTCGATCCGGGTGTTCTTCCGGCGAAAAGACTTTCAGCGATGGCCGCGAAATGCCTTTCACGCGGCGGCCGACAGAATGGAAGAGCCTACCGAAATTCCAATGAAAATAGAAATACATCAGCGCGAAGGCCGCCCCGCCCAGGTGCGCCGTGTAGGCGATGTTTTCCGCATTGGGCATGCCCGGAAGCGAGACCGGCTTGTGCATCGCACCGAGGATGTCGAAGGCCACGAATAGCGCGCCGACGAGCCAAGCGGGCATGGGCAGCACGAACCTGACCAGCAACATGCGGCGAGGAAACAGCATGGCATAGAGCAGTACGACGCCAGAAATCGCGCCGGACGCTCCGACCGCCGATCCCACGCCAGTGGTAAACCGCGTCGCCAAAGCCCAGACCAGTCCCGAGAAGACGATCGTCGCCAAGTAAATGCGGATGAACTCGCGGGTGCCGTAGAATGCTTCCACATCGCGACCGAGGAAGTAGAGGGCCAGCATGTTGAAGACAATGTGCTCGAAGGAAAGAAAACTATGCGTGAAGCCGTACGTTAGAAACTGCCACCACATCCAGGGATGGGTGAGCGTATCTTCGCCACTGAACTGACCGGCCCCAGCATGCACGGCCAGCTTGTTCGCGACCTCGGAATGGAAGCCACCATAGCGGGAGCTATCCATCAACTCGAAGCCAAACACCACAAGATTGACGAGAATAATGCCGACGATGGCCGTGCGCGGCATCCCCAGGCCGAAACCGCTGCGTCCCTGGCGGTAATAGTCGCGTTCGTAGATTCCCACTCCGTTAGATTCCCCTGAAATCCGTTGCTTGCCGCATTTGCTCAGTCCGGGTAAACCCAACGCTAGCCCGACGCGCTAGCGAGAGGAAGATGATTGTTGAACCCCCGCTTGCGGGTTGGGCTCGTGTGAGGCTTGTCAGTTCGGGTTGGAGCCCATTTGCGCCATATTATTTCGAGTCCGCTGTTCGATCCGATCGGCCGCTTCCTTCTGCATCCGCGCGATTTCCTTGGCCAATTTCAGCGACTCGGCCAGGGCCGCTTGAACGGCCTGCTCGTTGTTGCCGAACATCGACCGCAAGTTCTCCAAGTGCTTGGCCACGGCCTTGAGCTCCTTCGTCTCCCAGGCTAAATCCGTCTTTAGCCCGGCGTTCGTCCGCTCGGCAAATTGTTCCTGCTCGCGAGCGTCCTGAAGCGCCGCATTGAGATAAGCCACGTCGCGGCTGACGGAAGCATACTTGTCGTTGAAGAGGGAGCGGTGCATCTCGCACGTGCGGAAAATCTCCAAGTAATCGCGAAGGTTGCGATGATAGTTTTTGTCTTCTGCCTCGGCGGGAAGTTGCTTCAATGCGTTGGCATCCAGCGGCTGGCCGTCTTGGAGGTATTCGACCACCGATGCCTTGGGCAGCCAAGTCTTCTTGCGGTCTTCCGGCATGTCGGCAAACAACTCGTGCTGATCGGAGGGCATCATTTCATAGAACAGCCAAGGGGCCCGACTGTCGGTAATCTGCTTGATTTCATGCACGCTCATCTTCGACGTATTGATTATTTCAATCTTCGTATCGCTCACGGCGGAAACGCGAAATTCGCCCAGATAATTGCCGGGGCCTTGCTCGTCGCCCTCTTCAAACGCATAGAGCAGCGTCTTCATCGTGAATGCGTTTGCTCCCACGGCAGCCGTATTGACGCCAACCTGCACGAACCCTTCCTTGCCGGCCACGGGCGTTGCCTTTTGCTTTTCGCACT
>JANXOJ010000547.1 GCA_025353625.1 Planctomycetota bacterium
CCGCGCGGCAACCACGGCGATACGGGCACGTTGAAAATCTCGCGAGAACCAGACCATGCGCCGCAACAGTTCGTCGAGATTCTCCTGCGTCGCTTCGGCAACGAAAAAAGCTGTCGGCGCGGCGGCCACCTCATCCCATGCTTCACTCAGGATGCGACATTCCTGTAAGTGGACTCCCGTGGCCAATTCGCCGCGCAACGCAGCCGCCCATCGGCCCGACCGTTCGCAAACGATCAACCGAGCGGAGGTTACTGTTGGTAGCATCGTTGCTTCGAGGGAGGTAGTGGGCACGGCCATTCAGCCATTATAGGCGCAATCGCGACAATTGCAATTTTCCCTTTTCGCCCGAAAGCATTCAGACTCACGGTTTATGCGCCGAGTCTTTTGCACTTGAATGTGCGGGCACCGTCACCGCTTTATCCTGCACGACAATCTCCTCGACGCCGGTCAAGGGGACGTGCATATTGCCTCGCTTTTGCTGGCTCGGCGGCCGACGATGGACGGAAGAACCGTATTCGATCCAGCTTTCCTCGACCGTATCCGACAGCTCCACTTCTTCGTGGGTAACGTTTTTCACGATCCCGCAATAACGCTGGTAGGAATCGGTGGGCGAGGTCGGCGGCACGACCATATCGATTTCGCAATACTCGCCCGGCTTCAACTCGGAAGCCTTGACGGCACGTAATGGAATCCCCGGCTCGCTCGGCGCAGCGTGCCACGACCCTACGCATCCAGGCATTACCGCCAGCAGGAGCAAAGTCGTTGTGCGAACGCAAATTTTGGCGAATGGTGTCTGTGCAGGAAACATGGTGACGGGACGATACCAAAAAGACGTGCGCGACGACAAGGGCATTTCCGCCGCGATTGAAAGGGAGTGCCAGTTGCACTTTGCAGAACGCTGCCGAACCATTAAACAACGGGGGAAGTTAATCCCATGCCGTCCGGCGTCATACCTTGCTGCCGGCCCAGACCGATTGAACTTGGAAGCCTTGGCCCTGGTCGCGTACCGCGGAAAAATCTTCACGCCCCTAGGCACTCGCTGCGCCGCCTACTCAAAAATCCCCGCCCCAAAACCATCGCCGACCCGCGTTTCGCCATGCCGTACGTTGTCGTGGAGTAAATCGGCCGACGGTAACTCCGCCTGGCGCGGGTGGGACGGCTGATGATTGCTCGACGCGACGGCTACGATGCGATGCGGCCCGCGCGGCTTCTCTGCCGGTTGAATGTGCGTGCTGTCGGCCTGCGTCGGCCTGGTGTTACGTGGCGGCCGCGCATTGGACGCCGGTTGCGGGGGTGCAATGTAGCCCTCGTCGTCAAAATCGTCGAAGTTCGGCACGTAGCCCGGCAGTCGAGAGCGCGCCCTTTCCTTTTCGTAGGCTTCAATCACACGCTGCTGAATCAGTTCGCGGCAGGCCGAGTTGATCGGGTGGGCGATATCGGCATAGAGCTTGGCCCGGCCGTCGTCGTCCTTCATGGCGTGCAGCTCTTTAAGACGCCCGCCACAGTGGTTGCAATAAACCGCGCGGAGGTGATTCTTGCAGCCGCAAGCCGAGCAATGTGCCGTCAGCTTTCGGCTGGGCATGGCGACGAAAGGCCCGGTGGTCCCTTCGATGATTTTCAAATCGCGGACGACGAACGCATCGTCGAACGTGATCGAGCAAAAAGCCTGAAGCCGCTCACCGGCCTCCTCCATGAGCTTTACCCGCACCTCAGTAATCTCCACGGGGCACCTCCGCGATTAACAGCAACTCCGTACAGCAACAACACTACCTAAACCGCGCGCCAGCAACCGCCGGGCAACCCGCCGCGCGGTGGCCGCGCTGGCAAAAAGCCCAAAATATGCGGTACCGCTGCCGCTCATGCCGTGCCCGAAACAGACCTCACCGGCAAATGTTTGGCCTAGCTTCCCGATCCACGGCGATAACTGTTCGGCCGCCTCCTGCAAACGATTGAATAGCAGGCGACCAGCATCTCGAGCATCTCCTCGATAGAGTGCCTCCAGCAAGGGCTGAACCGAAAAAGGCGATTTTGGGGCTCGGCAAGCACCGTAGACGGCCACGGTGGCCAAGCCTTCCGGCGGTCGAACGACCACAAAATACATCATTCCCAGCCCTCGTACCGGCTCGATCCGTTCGCCGCGTCCACGGCAAATGGCCGAACTATTGCTGAGGAAAAACGGCACATCGCTGCCAAGCTCCGCCGCCATTGCGGCCAGTTCAGCCATCGACAAGCCTAATTTCCAGCCGAGGTTTGCAGCAACTAGGGCGGCTGCGGCATCACTCGATCCGCCGCCCATCCCCGCCGCCGTCGGAATGCGTTTCAAAAGTGAAAGCGTCGCCCCGCGGGTCGTTCCCGTTCGACGGCGGATCAAATCGACCGCGCGCACCACGAGATTACTTTGCCCCTGCGGCACTTCCTCAAAACCACTTCCGCTGCGACTGCTTGCCGCCAAACCCCATTGGCACTCCAATTCCAAGTTCCCGTTCATCTCTTCGCGGAAACTCAGGGTATCGTACAGGTCGATGGGGCACATGAGCGTTTCAATCTCATGAAACCCATCCGCACGCCTCCCAAGCACCTCGAAGAACAAATTGAGCTTCGCGGGCGTATGGACTACAACCTCCACCGCGCCAGAGGGTATTTGGCCCAACTGGACCTGCATCGCCGCGCCCCACCTGCCCACAAAAGAGTTTCCAAGCCGCAGCCCACTCGACGCAATCTGAATCGCCAGCCAAATAACCGCACACTCAGCCGTGCGCATTGTAACCCTATTGGAAATTCTCGTCAATCGAGTTCTCCGGCTTTATAGAAGGGTTGCATATAGTCACTAAGAGGGGGTGTCAGTTGCACTTCGTTGGCATTGAGCAATCTTCTTTGTGGTCTATATTTTCTCGTGCGGCCAATGCGTCGCATGCACGAGAACTCCGGGTTATCCCGACCAGCATGTTAGAATGAACGTTTCGCCGGTCAATCATCATTACCCCATTGAGTGTCATGTCTTCATCGATCTTCCCTTGCCCGCGAGTTCTGACTTCATTGATTCTGTTCCTGGCCATTGATGCCCGGATTCCGGCACGTGCTAGGGAACCGATTGCGCCGACCACAACCGAGATCGCCGAATTGTTGCGTGAATATCAGGCCGATGTCAATTGCCTCGGCAGGTCGTTCGAGTTGCCGGCCTCCGAAGCCACTTTGGATCGCGTTGCCAAGTTGGCCGATGGATGGTTGGTCCGGCTCGATCGGTTCGACTTCGATGCCCTCAATGCCCAAGGTCGCGTCGACTTTCTGCTTCTAAAAAGCGAGATTCGCCGCTCGCTTCAGGAAACTGCCCGTTCGCGAAAGCATCTTGCGGAGATTGCTCCCTCCATCACCTTTCGGACCATCATCCACGAGCTGGAGACTGCCCGCTGGCAGGCGTCGCCGTTGGATTGTCAGGCGGCGGCAACCCGCGTGACGGCCTTGGCCGAGCAGGTCAAGCAGTTGCACGAACATCCACCCAAGCCGGATGGCAAGCCGATTGCGGCCACGGATGCCGTGCGAGCCGCTGCAAAAACGCACGAACTGCAGGAGACCTTGAAGCGATGGTATGCGTTCCACGACGGCTACCGGCCCGATTTTTCCTGGTGGCTCAAGAAGCCTTATGAAGAAGCGACCAAGCAGATGGAAGACTACGCCAAGTACCTTCGCGAGGAGGTCGCGCAGATCAAAGGCAAGGACAAAGACAAGGACGACGACCGCTTGCTGGGCGAACCGATTGGCCCGGAAGCTCTGGCCGCCGACATTCGCGGCGAATGGCTGCCCTATACGGCCGACGAGTTGATCGCCATCGGCGAGCGGGAATTTGCCTGGTGCGAACGGCAAATGAAGGCCGCATCCCGCGAGATGAAGTTGGGCGACGATTGGAAGGCGGCCCTGGCCCGCGTGAAGGCCGACTACGTTCCGCCGGGCGAGCAAGACGAATTGGTTGCCCGCTTGGCCCACGAAGCGACCGAATTCGTCAAGCAGCGGAAGCTCGTCGCGGTGCCGCCGCTGTGCGAGGAGTCGTGGCGGCTATCGATGCTTTCGCCGGAAGCGATGAAGACCATTTCCTACGCAGCCTACAGCGGTCGCGATATCCTGGTGGCATATTCCAGTAGCGAGATGAAGCAAGACGACAAGCTGATGGTTATGCGCGGCAACAATCGCCACTTTACGCGGCTGGTCATTCCGCACGAGCTGATCCCCGGCCATCATCTGCAATGCTACTACGAAGCCCGCAGCCCGGAGCGCGTCCTGCCGACTTCGTTCTACGTCGAAGGCTGGGCCTTCTATTGGGAACTGCGATTGTGGGATCTCAACTGGGCGACGACGCCCGAGGATCGCATCGGCATGTTGTTCTGGCGGATGACCCGCAGTGCCCGCGTGATCTTGACGTTGAAGTATCACTTGGGCCGAATGACGCCGGATGAAATGGTTTCATTCCTCATGGATCGCGTGGGGCACGAGAAGTTCGGAGCGCGGAGCGAAGTCCGCCGCTTCATCCAGGATCGGCCGCTCTATCAGGTCGGCTACTTAATCGGGGGCCGGCAGATTCTCGCCCTGCACGACGAAATGGTCGGCGGCGCGCTCACCGAGCCGCGGTTCCACGAGGCCGTGCTCAAGCAGGGAGTGATGCCGATCGAGCTGCTTCGCGCCGCGATGCAAGGCATCGAACTAAAAAAAGACGCAGGGCCAACGTGGCACTTCGATAAAGCCGTAGAATAATTTGCTCCCTGGAGGCGCATCGTGCCGCAAACCGCCCTCTCCCGCCGTCGATTTCTGTCGCAATCCGTTCTGGCAGTTGGCCTGCCCGCGTTGATTCCCTCCCATGTGCTGGGGCGCGATGGCCAGCCGGGGGCCAACGATCGGATCGCCGTGGGGGCGATTGGTGTCGGCAACCGCGCCACGCTGCTTCTCAACCAATTGCCGGAGACCGGGCAGATTGTCGCGCTGAGCGATTGCAATCTGCCCCGAGCGGCCGCCTTCGCCGAGAAGCACGGCGGAAAGGTACCGTTATTCCAAGATTATCGCAAGTTGCTCGAACGCCGCGACATCGACGCCGTGATGGTTGCGACCGGCGAGTTTCAAAGAGTGCTGCCTTGCATTCATGCCTGCCAAGCGGGCAAGGACATCTATGCCGAGAAGCCGTTGACGCTTTATATCCGCGAAGGCCGCGCGCTGGTGAATGCCGTGCGACGCCACAACCGCGTCTTGCAGGTAGGTTCGCAACAGCGATCGATGGCCATCAATCGCCTGGCCTGTGAATTCGTCCGCAACGGCGGGCTGGGCCAATCGCTCAGGGTCGAGGGGGTGAACTACACGCCCCCCTTTGCCGAGCCCGGCAAAGTGCTGCCGGACCAACCGGTGCCGCCGGGCCTCGACTGGAATGTGTGGCTCAATCAGGCCGCCGCGCGCCCCTTCCACGCAGACTGGATGGGCTGGATGCGGTGGCGCGATTTCTCGGGCGGCGAGATGACCAACTGGGGCGCCCACGGCGTCGATCAGATTCAATGGGCGTTGGGAATGGACGAAACGGGTCCGGTCGAATTGTGGCCGCTGGAGAAACCCAACCAAGTGGCGATGCGCTACGCCAACGGCACGACCGTGCAATTCATTCGCGATAAGGCTCCGATGGGCGGCGCGGTTTTCATCGGCGAGAAAGGAAAGCTGGAAATCAATCGCAACAAAATCGCTTCCAATCCTCCTGAAATCGCCAAAGAACTCCTGGCTCGACTCGACGAAGCGGCCGAGGAGAAAAAGTGGAGCGATCAAACGGCCCTTTGGCAGGCACGCTGGCACTTGCAAAACTGGCTCGATTGCATCCGCACCCGCGCAAAGCCTGCCGCCGACGTGGAGATCGGCCATCGATCGATCAGCGTCTGCCACCTCGTGAACATCACGCGAGAACTGGGCCGACGGCTGAAATGGGATGCGGCGAAGGAACTGTTCGTCGGCGACGAAGCAGCGAATAAACTGCTGGAGCGCGCGCGAAGGAAGGGATTTGAATTGCCCGCTTTGTGAACGCGGCCGACTAGTGCTTCGTCAACGCTTAGATTTAGGATTAT
>JANXOJ010000355.1 GCA_025353625.1 Planctomycetota bacterium
GAACTGGCCACCCGCTACCTCGATCAGCTTCCCTACGAACCGTATCCGGTTCAGGAAGAAGCCTTACTGGCTTGGTTTACTTCCGATCAAGGTGTACTGGTCTGCGCGCCGACCGGCACCGGCAAGACGCTCATTGCCGAGGCGGCACTCTTCGAGGCCCTGCATACAGGCACGCGGGCATATTACACGACGCCGCTGATTGCCTTGACCGAGCAGAAGTTTCACGAGATGCAGGATCGGGCCGTCGCCTGGGGGTTTCAAGCAACCGATGTCGGTCTGATTACCGGCAACCGCCGCGAGAACCCCAACGCCCCAGTGCTGGTGGTCGTGGCCGAGATTCTGCTCAATCGGCTGCTGCACGGCGAGTTCGACTTCACGCATACCAGCGCGGTCGTAATGGACGAGTTCCATAGTTTCAACGACCCCGAACGGGGCATCGTGTGGGAGCTTAGTTTGGGCCTGCTGCCGCCTCACGTTCGACTGCTGCTGCTCTCGGCGACCGTTGGTAATGCGATGGACTTCATCCATTGGCTGCGATTGAGCCATCAGCGGGTGTTGGAATTGGTCCGCGGTGAAGAGCGGAAGGTACCGCTAACGTATCACTGGATCGGCGACGAACTGTTGACCGATCAACTCGAAGCGATGGCCGTCGGCGATGCCGAGTCGCGGATGACGCCGGCACTCGTCTTCTGCTTCAATCGGGACGAATGTTGGAGCGTGGCCGAGCAGATCAAGGGCAAGAAGGTTCTGGCCGATGGCCAGCAAGCCCAGCTCGTCGAAGCCCTGAGCCACCACGACTGGTCGCAAGGCGCCGGCACCAAACTGCGGCAACTACTTTTGCGCGGCGTCGGCGTCCACCATGCGGGCTTGCTGCCCAAGTACCGCCGCATTGTCGAGGAACTATTCCAACGCAAGTTGCTCAGCGTATGTCTCTGTACGGAGACGCTCGCGGCGGGCATCAATCTGCCGGCCCGCTCGGTCGTGCTGCCGAGCATCGTGAAAGGCCCGCCCGGCAAAAAGCGATTGATCGAGCCGAGTGCGGCGCATCAGATTTTTGGTCGCGCGGGTCGGCCGCAGTTTGACGCGCAGGGTCACGTCTACGTGCTGGCCCACGAGGACGATGTGATGATCGCTCGTTGGCGCGAGAAGTACGATAAGATTCCCGAGGATACGAAAGACCCCGGGCTGATGAAGGCCAAGAAGGCGATGAAAAAAAAGATGCCGCGCCGCCGCGACAACGAGCAATACTGGAACGAGGTCCAGTTCCAGAAGCTAGTCGCCGCGCCGCCGGGCAAGCTCTTCAGCCGAGGGCCGTTGCCTTGGCGGCTATTGGGCTACATGCTCGACGCCTCACCGGATATCGACATTATTCGTCGCCTGGTCGGCAAGCGGCTCATGGATGCCACGCACCTGGAAGCGGCCCAAAGCGACTTGGAGCGGATGCTGTTGGTTTTGCATAAGGCCGGGTATGTGCGACTGGAGCCGGAACCGCCGGAGGCGGAGGAAGGCAGAATGGGGATTGGGGAAAAGGGCAAGGACGACGGAGAAAAAATACCCGCAAAAAACCTGTTGCAACCGAATGAAACAAGGCTGATTGTTCAGCAACCTTCACCTTCCGCTTTTCCCCCTTCCGCCGTCCCCAGTCCCGCTTCCCCGCCTCCTTACCGCCCCACGCACGCTCATCCGACGCCGGAGTTGGCGAAGCTTTCGCTCTTCCGCAGCGTCAATCCGCTTTTCGGGATGTTTTTGGTCAACCAGTTGGGCATTGCCGATCGCAAGGAGCGGATTCAGGCATTCGAGAGCGTGCTGGA
>JANXOJ010000357.1 GCA_025353625.1 Planctomycetota bacterium
CGGTCTGGCTGCCATCGTCGGAGTTGCTGTTGCCGACCGTGATCTTCTGATTGTTGTGGATCTCGATCGTCTGATCGCCCTTATCCTTTTTCTCGAAGCCGACTTTCAACGTATCGTTGTTTTCGACGACGCGGTTGAAGTCTTTTTCGGCGTGGAAGTAAATTTCCTCGCTCTCTTTCTTGTCCTCGAAGCGAAGCTCGTTGTACGTTTCGTCGGTTCCCTGGGTCGAACTGCGCGACTTGATCGTACTGCGGGTCTTATTCGCCGGCAGATCGTAGGGCACCTTGTTTTCAGCGTTGTAGACGCGGCCCGTGATGATCGGCTGGTCCGGATCGCCCTCGAGGAAATCGACGATCACTTCCTGCTTGAGGCGGGGAAGCTGAATGGCCCCCCAGCCGTTGCCGGCCCACGGCGAAGAAACGCGAATCCAGCAAGAACTCTTGTCGTCCTTCTTGCCCAGCCGGTCCCAGTGGAACTGCACTTTGACGCGGCCGTGCTCGTCGGTATAAATGTCGTCGTCGCCGGCGGGACCGACGACAACCGCCGTCTGCGGACCTTGTACAAACGGCTTGGGCGTGAGCCGCGTAGGGTGGAAGTGGGTCTGGCTGGAGATGGCGACAAAGCTGCATTGGAAGCCCATGCCGATCGGCTTGCCGGACGACTCCTGGTAGGCGTCCGATTCCAACTCGTAGCTGGCAGAGGCTACAACGTACTCCTTGTTCTGATCGTTGCGAGGATGATCGGTTAAAGTGAACTTGAAGCCCGTCGTGATCGCGATGATCGGACCGCCGCCGACACCGTGCGCAGCCTCCCATCGCGATTCTTCCAGACGAATTGCCGAACGGGCGTCGCCATCGGATGCCTCAATGTACAAACCTGGGTAATCGTAGACTTCCAGATTGGTGAAGGTCTTGCCCTGCGAATTGGACTCCAGCAGCAACGACGGTTTGAGGAAGTTGTAATCGCGAATCGTATACTTGCCGGGCGTGACTTCGGCCAAGGCGGTCCAATCGTTGATGTGATCGGGCTTGGGCTGTTGGTCGGGGGCGTCGTAGCGGATGTTTTCGTAGCTCGCCACCGGCACGTGCGCCGAAGGTGCGTCGCACAATACCATCGTATGTTTTGTTTTGTGGTGTTGAAAGAAGTAGTAGATGCCTTCCTCCTCCATCAGACGGCTGACGAAGTTGAAGTCGGTCTCGCGATACTGGACGCAGTACGTGCGCGTTTTGTAGGTTTTTTGCAGGCTAATCTTGAAATCGTCGCCGGCGGCAAAGCCGGCATCGGTCAAAACTTTTTTGATGATATCCGGTGCCGTCATTTCTTGAAAGATGCGGCAATCGGCTCGGCGGGTTAGAATCCAAGCCTTGGGCCGCAAGGTGACGCGGTAACGATGTCGATTCTTCATGCCCGACAGGTCGATGGCACCCAGGTACGAAAAGTTGGCGATGTGGCCGTGAAAGAACCGCTCGTGACCCGTGTGCGTCTTGCACGCAACGACCATTTTTCCATCGAGCGCGTCGGCGATGTCAATTTTGCCGTTCTCGACGGCAAACTCAAGCTCCAGGGAGAAGGCTCGGCCCAGCCCCTCGCGGCCCTTCATCCACAAGAAGCGCATTTCATCGTTGATCTTGTCGGAGGTCAGCGTATACTCGGGGTTCTTGTAGCGGGTCGAGCTTGCGGCCATCGCTCATCCTCCAACGGTGATGAAATAGACGTATAAGACAATTCTACTGAAAAAGAGCGGAAAGGGCAATCTCGCATCCGCTTGCCAACAGCCCGGTTTTCTCGGCCGTGGACTACGGTAAATCAATGGCATCCCGACTCCGTAAAGCCTCCCAATATCCGATAAACGCCTGTAAACACCGCTTCTGGAATTAGCGTCGGGCTGGCGTCGAGCGGTCGGGCTGGCTCGATTGCCTTTTCGACCGCGATTTTGTTCTGCATCAGCCGCCCGCTTCCGGTCTTATCGTAAGGGTCGGCAACAACGTTCAGCCGACTAACAATTTGCCGACAGTTTGACGAGGCCGTCGATTCCACGCCCTCAAAGTGTAAGGGCAGCCACAATTCAAAAACAGGGATTGCTGATAGCGACCCGATATGCCTTTTGTTTGCCATGCTGAAGCACCTGAACGAGATTTTCGATATGCCCCGAGTCGGCCAATGTCTTACCAGAAATCAACGCCCGCCAAAGCCGTTTCACTTGTCGATCTGTGACCATTGCAAGTCCCCCTCCTACGGAGACTTGCAACAGTCTATCTGACCCGCTTCAACCGGCCTCAGCCGGGAATTCTAATTGTCGTCAGTCGGGAAAAGTAATTGTCGCTATACA
>JANXOJ010000375.1 GCA_025353625.1 Planctomycetota bacterium
GGCAAAGACGATTCCACGTCGGCCCAGACGACGACCGGCTTGGTGCCGGTATAGCCATTGAGGTTCTTGGCCGGCTCGGGGACCATGACGCCGAGGATCACAATTTTCTCGTTTTCCTTGGCCTCTATGGCGTGTCCGCTAATCACGATGACCGTATCGGTCATGCCTTCCAAACGGACGACGGCACCAAACAGCCCATTCTTAGGCGGAGCAACTTTAACGACCGCACCGGCAACAACGATTCCAGTCTGTGCGCCCTTGGCGTCCAACAGGTTCTTGCAGGAAGCGGCCAACTTCGCCGAAGTGCCGGGCGTGGCGGCGATCTTTGCGCCGAGAGACTTAACGGCCAGCTTTTGCTCGCTGCCGGGGGCTTTGCTCGCCAACGCGTCCAAACCGGCGGATTGGAGTTGTGCATCGATTTCTGCCGCCGCAGTAGCGGTTGGCTGACGCGGTCCCGTCGTTGGAGCGGCCGGAACTTCCGGCTTGGCCGGCATGACTTCGAGCTTCTTCGGCTCCAACTCGATCACCGGCGCGGTCTCTGGCTTGGTCGTCGGCTTGACCTCCGGTTTGGTCTCCGGCTTCGTTTCGGCCGCTTTGACGGGCGGTTCAAACTCGGGAGCTGACGGCTCTTTGGCATCGCTCTTCAAAGGCATTTCCGGCTTGACTGGCTCCGGTTTCTTCATATCCGGCTTCAGGGTTGGATCGAGCGGCTTGATTTCTGGCGGTGTCAAAATATCCGCAGCTTTTTCCGGCGATCCAAACGGATCGGCGTTCGGTTCGGTCTTGCTGTCGGGCTTCATCTCTGGCTTGGGTTCGCCGGTCGGCGATCCAAAGGGGTCAGCCTCCGGCTTTGACTTGTCGGGCGTCATTGCTTTTGGTTCGGGCTTGGTCTCAGGTTCGGTCGATCCAAAAGGATCGGTGCCCGCCGGTTTTGTAGCTTCGGGAGTTTTTGGTTTGGCTTCAGGTTTGGCTTCGGGCTTTGTTTCAGGCTTTGTTTCGGGCTTCGTGCCGCCGTCGGTCGATCCGAAGGGGTCGGCATCCGCCGGCTTCGACTTTTCTGGAGTTGTGGCATCCGGAGTCGCCGGCTGGGCGTCGAGCTTTTTATCCGAGCCGTTCATCGCCACCTGCTTGTCGTCCGGCTTTGGCTCGGTCGTGCCCTCGGGTATTTTGGAATCGGCTGTTTTGGAATCGGCTGTTTTCCCGTCGGGTGTATTCTGTGCCACCTGCTCCGGCTTGGCATCGCCCGCTTTCAGCGAATTGTTGGGCGAGGCAACTTGCTTTTGTACTTCGGCCTTGCCAAAGAGCGAGGGGAGCAACGTGCGGAACTTGAAAACGTCGTGTTGCGGGCCGAGCCAAGCACCCAGCGCGCCAACGCATACGGCGGCAAGCCCACCGGAAATAATTAGTCCGAGACCGAAAATGAGCGGATTGCGTTCCCGCTTTCGCTTCTTCTTTTTCGCCGGTTCGGCGGTGATGGCGGCCACGTCCACGCTTGCCGCGCCGGCCCCCATCGCCATCCCAGGTTGCGCATGACCCGTGATGTCGGCGAAGTTTACATCGGCCATATCTTCCGCATCGTCGGCCAAGGCGATACCGCCCTCTTCCGCCTGAGCCGCTTCATCCTTGAACCCGCCCCAGCCGTCGCCCCAAGGTGCCGCCTCGGCAGCCGACTCGTGCCCCGTCTCGGCAAAGGCGACCGCTTCGTGTTCGGCAAGGGCCATCGGCTCATGGCCGTCGAAGTGGACCAGCTCAGCCGCGCCAGTATGTTCGCCTTGTCCGACTGCCGGAACTTCGTGCGGCGAACCAAAAAGCAAATCGTCGGGCACTCGGTCTGCATGGTGGTCGGAATGATGCGGCGGTTCGGCGGGCAGGGCCTCCATTTCAATCGCTTCAGCATGGTGACCGAAATGGACTTCATCGTGTGCCGGTGGCGACATTAACGATGCTGCGCCCGCCGCATGATGCAACGGATCGTTCGCGAAGCCAAGATCGTCCGCATCGTGTAAGCTAGGCTCGACGCGATGGGAAGAAAACAGCCCCCCGTCGAGCATGGACGCCGCCTCGGTAACGGGCACACTCACCGTGCCAGGATGAACAACCACCAAAGCCGGCGGTGCCGATCCGAGGATTTCGCCCAGCGAATACTCGGCGGAGCAAAGCGGGCAACGGACGACCGCATCGTGGGCACCATCGGGAACCCGGACCTGTTTTTGACACTTGGGACAATGGGACGTAAATGCCATGTGAAAATCCCCGCAAGAGACGAAGCTGCAAACCGCCAGGCCGAACCAAAATGTTCAGACAATATAATAGTCTAACTTGGGGCCGAAGGAATTACCATAAGTTTGATGGTAAGCCATTTTGAATCCCAATCCGGCCCAAGGCAGACATGCACCTTTGGGGGGTGTACGCTAATGGGTTGTTGATTGGAGGAGTCGCAAGTCGCAAAGAAAAACCTGCTTTAGGGAATCACGAAACGTCGAACGTGCGAAAAGGCGAAAAGTTAGGAGAACAGGCGGAACGACTGGTACGCGACATGGCCGTTATCTCATAATTTCGTACGTGCGCCCTTTCGCGTTAAATTCCATACACTTCCCCATACTTGCCCCGCAGATGCCGCAGCAGCGGCTCGGAAGATAGCTGGCTACCGGTAACCCGTTTCACAAGTTCGGAGGCCGAATATCGCTGGCCGTGCCGATGGATTTTCTCGCGGAGCCAATCGCGCAAGGGCTGGAATTCGCCGCAGGCAAACATCGCGTGCAGTCCGCCAAGTTCCACATCGGCCGTCTCGAAAAGCTGCGAGGCATAGAGATTGCCGAGCGTATAGGTCGGGAAGTAGCCTACCAACCCCGCACTCCAGTGGACGTCCTGCATGATGCCGTCGGCGTTTGTGGCCGGGGCGATGCCAAGGTATTGCCGATACTTTTCATTCCACGCGCCGGGAGCATCGTCGGCCGTCAGATCGCCGCTGAGCAGGGCCTGCTCCATCTCGAAGCGAATGAGAATGTGCAGGTTATACGTCGCCTCGTCGGCCTCGACGCGGATCAGAGAGGGCCGCACGTCGTTGATGGCGAAGTAAAAGCTATCCAGGCTCGCATTGCCCAGCGCCACCGGGAATCGCTTTTGTGCCGTCGGAAAGAAATGTTGCCAAAAGGCCCGACTGCGGCCGACGAGGTTTTCCCACAAGCGCGATTGCGACTCGTGAATCCCTAGCGATATCGCCTCACCCAACGGCATTCCAAACCGGTCGGGCGGCAAGCCTTGTTCGTAGATGCCGTGGCCCGCCTCGTGCAAGATGCCGAAAAAGGCCGCGTTGAAGAAGCGGTTGTCGTAGCGCGTCGTAATGCGACAGTCGTGCGGGCCGAGCGTCGCGCAAAACGGGTGCGCCGTCACGTCGAGCCGCCCCCGCAAAAAGTCGAAACCGATCGCCGCGGCCGCTTCCGTGCCAAAGGCCTCTTGCACATCCACGGGATATTCGCGGGCTAAAAGCGTTGTATCCGGCTCGCGGCCGCTGGAACGGATCGCGGCGACGAGCGGCACGAGTTGCTCGCGGAGGTCGGCTAACACCCGCGCGACGTTGCCCGTAAGTTCCTCCGGTTCGTAATCGTCCAAGAGTGCATCGTACGGCGAATGCTTGTAACCCAGGGCCTCGGCTTGTTGCCGTTTCAGTTCATACGTGCGAGAAAAAAAGGGCTTGAAGCGGGCATAGTCGTTCTCGCGGCGTGCCAGTTCCCATGCACTTTGGCCCAGCGAGGCCGTGCGGGCAAGCTCCTCGACGAGGCTTCGCGGAAGTTTGATTTTCTTGTCGATCACCCGCTTCAAACGGCGGATGGTGACGGCCGTCTCATCGTCGCCATTCGATGCCAGCGGCCCGGCAGCCACTTCGGACACCTGAGCGACGAACTTATCATCGGTCCAACGCTGATGGACCATGCCGGAGATTAACGTCGCCTGCTCGGCTCGATATTCTGCTTGCGCGGCCGGCATCTTTGTCCGCTCATCCCATTCCAGGAGCGAGCCGACGGAGGCCAAAAGCGATGATTGGCGGACGTATTGACAGACTTCTTCAAAGAGTGCGTGGGCCGCTTGGGTCATGCGATATCTCAATGTCTAACGGATTCAACTTGTGCCGCGGGCGAAACGCCTGCACCACAAAGTCTACCGAACGCCGAGATCGTTTTCAATCTGTCGAGCTTTATTCGTGGCACCCCAAACTTCGTTGTTTTTGTCGGGGGTTCGCATTCCACGGGCTTCGGTGGCGACGGGGTCTTCGGCAAAGCGGTCGCCTCGAAGGCTATCGCCGGCACAACCGCTCCAAAGCATCAACGAAAGAA
>JANXOJ010000377.1 GCA_025353625.1 Planctomycetota bacterium
TGCGGCGGTAGTTCGGTTCGTTTCTTCCAGGTGAAGGGAATCGACGGTTTCCACCAATCGCCTTGCAAGATCGCCAGGATTTTTTGCGGATTGATGACCGGGTCTTGCAGTTGATAGACCAAGCGGTCCTTACCGTTGGGCGAGTAGATTTGAATTGCATAGGGCAGCAGTCCCTTGGCTGGCCCGCCGATTTGCAAGATCACTTCGACCTTTTTGAATTCCGCTGCTTGCTGCTGGAAGCGGGGATAGGCTTCCAACCAGACCTCGTTGGGCACGTTGGGCGGCGTGATGATTCGCATGAAGTAACGCTGCTTGAGCTTCTGCGCGTCGGTACAGAAGACGAACGGCAAAGGCCCATCGGCGATTGCCTTTCCTTGCAACTCCGGGGGCAGAACGTGTTCGGTGACCATCTTCTGCGCGTAGTCGAACTGGAAGATCGCTCGGCCATCGCAGACCCATTGCTCCGATTGTTCCTCTTGTTTGCCTTTAAGCAAGAAGAGTCCCTTGTCCGGCGCGGCGAATTTGAGTTCGCCCTCGTCCATCGGCGGCGGTTGATTGCCGTTGCCGAAGACGCCGTCGTACTTCCAGCGGTAAAATTTCGACTCCAACGCGCGAATTTCCTTGTTGCGTTTCTGCCAGTCGGTCAGCACGCGATCGAGGACGGCCGCCTCTTGCGGCGAAAGGACGAAGGGAGCTTGCGGCGGTTGCGGTGCCGCGGGCTGCATCGTCGGGCCGGCGGATGGACCTTGATTGGCTTGGCCCTGCATGAGCTGTCCTTGCGCGCGCGGGTCTTGACCATAAGCCACCGGCTGCGGACCATAGGCGGGCTGAACCACAGGCTGCCGCTGTTCGATGGTCGGATATTGCGGAGGCCCTACCGGCTGGTTCGGCTGCTGCGGATAGGATGCTGGGGCTGGATTGCTCGCCGACGTGTTAGCCGATGGCGGGTTGCCGGCCGGTTGATAGTTTTGCGGGTAGTTCGGCGCGCCGGCGTAAGGCTCCGGGGCCTGTGCGGCCACAGGTCGGCAAGTTGCCAGACAGGCAACTATCGCTACGAACGTGCTCAATATACGGTACGCTGACTTTCGCATGGGTTCCCTCACGCCGAAATCGTTGCTAGCATTGCTCCAATGCGGCTGCCGATCCCTGGCAGGCCGCGCGGGATTCTAACAGGAAGTTTAGAATGACCCTATGTCAGTTTTCCAGAGACAATTGATGATTTTACAGGATTTTCACCATGAAAGTGGCCGTTTTTAGCACGAAACCCTACGATCGCACCTCGTTTCAGGCAGCAAACGCACAAGCGGGGCATGAGTTGGTCTTCTTCCAGCCGCGATTAACGGCTCAAACGGGCCCGTTGGCCGCTGGATTTCCTGCCGTGTGCGCATTCGTGAACGACACGCTCGATGCCCACGTTTTACTAGCCCTCATGAAGCAGGGAACGAAGCTCATTGCCTTGCGGTGTGCCGGATTCAATCAAGTTGATTTGGAAGTGGCCGAACAAATCGGCCTAGCCGTCACCCGCGTGCCAGCCTATTCGCCCCATGCCGTGGCCGAACATACGTTGGCCCTGCTTCTGGCTTTGGACCGGAAGCTTCACAAAGCGTACAACCGCGTGCGGGAAGGCAACTTTTCGCTCGATGGTCTTTTGGGACGTGAGCTTTTCGGCCGCACGGCCGGCGTCATCGGCACCGGCAAAATCGGCGCGATCGTGGCCAAGATTTTCATCGGCTTTGGCTGCAAGGTGCTGGCCTACGATGTTGCCGAGAACCCCGACCTTCAGACCGCCGGCGTGAGCTATCTGCCGCTCGACGAAATCTTTCGCCAGGCCGACTTCATCACCTTGCACTGCCCTTTGATGCCGCAGACGTTTCACCTCATCAACGAAGATTCGTTGGCCACGATGAAACGCGGTGTGATGATCGTCAACACCAGTCGCGGGGCATTGCTCGATGCCAAGGCGGCAGTCCGCGCGCTGAAGTCCGGCAAGCTCGGTGCCTTGGGACTCGATGTCTATGAAGAGGAAGGCGATCTTTTCTTTGAAGACCTCTCGAACCGCGTGATTCAGGACGACGTCTTCTCGCGGATGCTGACTTTTCCCAACGTCATTATCACCGGGCATCAAGCGTTCTTCACGCAACGGGCTTTGGATTCCATCGCCCAACAGACCTTGGCGAATATCACGGCATTTGAGAAAGGTGAACCGCCGCCGGGGCGGTTAACGGCGGAGATGGTGCGGCGGTAATGGCGGAAAACAGGGGCGGAAAACTGAGCTGGACCCCGAAATTTGAACCAGTAGATTTATGTTGGAAGTTGGTTCAGATTTTAACCGATGAGGAGGTTCAGGACTATGTCCAGGAAGGTGAAGGCGGCAAGGACCGCAGCGGTGGCGAGTGTGCGAGGCTCGGC
>JANXOJ010000382.1 GCA_025353625.1 Planctomycetota bacterium
TGGGAACGAGACTTGACATTTCATTTCGCAAACGGTCGAATTATAATAGAAGTAGTTAATCGGGCCGGCAATCCAGGCAAGGGGCAGGCGTCTCGCCTGCATTTTTCCGAGGGAGCGTTCCGGGGACACCATACTTAATTATTCGTTACGCCGGCTTCTTTGGAGCGGGCTTTTGCCGCCGCAAAATGCGGCCCAACTTCTTTTCCAGCCGGGACTGAAATTTGTCTTCTTTTTGAGCGCGGCCCGTCTGCTCGTGATCGCGAAACGCTTTCCAATATTCTTCGCGCACCGCGCCGGCCGGCAGCCGTCGCCAGCTTCCGGCCAGTTCCAACAAGGGTTAGACATGCACCAAAGTCCGTTGTCTTTCCTCTTCAATTGTGCCTGCGGGCTGAGCCAAGCAAAAGGCATCCTCGCCCTCAAGAAATAAGTAGCTTGTCCCCGGAACTGCCCCCCCTGCGATTGTAAACGGAACTTACAGCGAGAAATCGCGAGCCTTGCCGGATGGAAGAACACAGAGTCCGGTTGCAGTCGTGGAAGTGCGCGCGACGGAAGTATTTGCAGTGAAACAACTTGCAACATACATCTGTAAGGGGATTGCCTTTCCCAGCATCGACAATAGACTAAGGCCATCGTCGCCGGAAATAGTGCTAATACCCACCCAAAGGGACGACGGCCTTATTTTATTGCCGATGCTGGCCTAGGTTTTCAATTGCTTTTCCGAGGGCCGTCCGATATAATCATACTGGAATTGCCCGCTGCGCCGAACTGTCACCGTATGGTGTGCGTTCCCCAAAAGGGATAGGCAAGCGGGTTTTTTTTGCGCTCATTCGGGCCACACCTGCACTCGCAATTCTCTGTGCGAGACCAGGCGGCGGTAAGAAGCATCTTGGTGCTTGAATGACCGCCAGATCGCTCCGCTCACCATGTCGGCCAGTTGGACCAGGTTATTCCCGTCAGAACGAGAAGTCTTGACCTTTTTTATCAGTCCATGCCCGCGATCGTCGTTAACCTGTCTCTTGAGATACGTCGATAGCTGATTGCGGAAGTCCTTTGAGCCGCTGGCATCTACCACGACTATGGCGTCTCTGAGGTGGGGCTTAGCATTCTCGAACACAAGTTTTGCAGTGTACTTGACCAAGGACTCCTTCAGTTGGAATCCTGGGCTGTACAGTTTCGGCTTATTGAGGACTACGGCGAAGTAGAAGAAGTCAAACGCGGCAACCTTTTCAAGGAAGTTGCGTCGGATCGCCTTGCTGCACTTGCTGAAATGGAACTCAAAGTGTTCGGATAGCCCTAGCTCCGTGCGAATCAGGTTGATTCGTTCATCACACTTGCTTGCGTCGTCGTTCTCCTCAAACAAGACCGCCGTTACGACGAAGAACTCGGACGACCCTCCACCGAGTTTCATCCCAGCGTCACCAGATTCATCAACAAAAACGAGCATCTTGATCTGCCGAACCAATCGAAGATGGCCACGGCTGCATTTTACCTTGTTCGATGCCCATTATCCATACGAGTAAGGGGCCAATCGCACCATTACATTACCCTGGATATCTTGAAAAGAAGACCGGTAAGTGGAGTCGTAGAAGGCCATCAATTTGATCCAATCGGAACTGGCGCGTCACGCAAGTTCGGAAGTGGGAAAACCCAGGGAAGAGTTCGGGGAAGAGTTACGGAGCCATGCCAAAAGCCTTGCAATAGGCATCCTCGCCGCCAACAGCTAAGCATAGTGGCCCCGGTACTGCGGAACTGGTTTGCCGAAATCCTGGCCGGCAATCGAGCCGGCATTACCACCATCATGGTGGATGCCATTCATCCGGAAGAGGAGCGATGGTTTACGCGGGTCAAGCGCGGCCCCGAGAAATGGCTGCTACAACGGCTGGAGAAACAAGGGAAGATACGGCATTTCATCTAAATCCGATCTGGTTCCCAAGCCAAGCGTGGGAACGAGACTTGACATTTCATTTCGCAAACGGTCGAATTATAATAGAAGTAGTTAATCGGGCCGGCAATCCAGGCAAGGGGCAGGCGGTTCGTCTAATCTTAAAGAGGCTGTTTATGTGTTCCCGGCCCAATCGTTCGTATTTTCTCGGCATCGGCCGGCGACTCGGATATACGCTTGTCGAAATTCTCGTCGCCACCACCTTGACGCTGATCCTGATGACGGCCGTAGTTACCGTTTTCGGCGGCGTTGGCAGCGGCATCAGCAAAGCCCGCAAGACGGTTGAAATGGTCGACCGCCTCCGCACGGTTGCGCAAGTTTTGAACCTCGACCTGCATGGGGTAACGGTCAAGATGCTGCCCCCTGCCCGGCAGGAAGAGGCACCGGGGTATTTTGAGTTGATTGAAGGGGGTGGGACTGGAAACGCAATGAATCCGCCAGCCAAGCAGGACGACGGCACGCCGGATTCCACCGTTGGTGAATGCGGCGACGTCCTAATGTTTACAACCCGTAGTGCGGCGAGGCCGTTCGTTGGGCTGTACGCCGGCAGTCCTAGCGGTACAACCCAATCCGACGTGGCGGAAGTGGCCTGGTTTCTCCGCGGGCACAATCTGCATCGTCGCGTGCTTCTGGTCGCCCCAAGCATTGGGCCGCAAGGATTCTCGCAAACTTGGTATCAAAACAACGATATTTCCGTTCGTAAGGTATCGGATACTGACTTAATACCGAATAGCTTGGCCGACTTGACCAAGCGAGAAAATCGCTTTGGCCACCCACGCGATAAGTTCCCGTTTGATGCGCGACAGTGGGGCCAATTGCGATTGCCAACATTGGTCGAAACCGCCGCGATCTTTCAAAACGCCATTGCGCTGCCGGCAGCACCTCCCACGAATCGGCAAGTTGACCTTTGGAGTAGCCAACCGAGCGACACTACGTGGATCCCCGATACCTACCTCGTGAACAATAGTAGATATACTCCGCCGAATCCCGCTCCGGATCGGTTGGCCGACGATCTCGTACTCACCAACGTGATCGCTTTTGATGTTAAGGTATGGGAGCCGGCACTAAATCAACCGAACAACAATGCATCGGGCTTTGTTGACCTGGGATACGCCCGCTCGCAGTTTGTTCCAGCACAAAATCCACCGAAAAATTCTTCGGTCCAACGATTTCAACATGTGGGGGCTCCCTTGTCGTATTTGACTGCCGGTGGGGCTTACTCGCAATGCGTTTACGACACGGGCTGTTTCAGCTATGAGAATGAGGGAATTTATGACCTTAAGAGAGGTTACGTTCCGGACAAAGCGCCCGGCCCTGCCGGTCGATCCACCAACGGCTTGGACGATGGTAGCGGCGTGGTCGACGGCAATAGCGAGCAAATCTACACCCCCCCCTATCCGGTTCCCCTTCGCGGCATTCAGGTTAAGATTCGCGTCTTCGAGCCCGATAGCCGCGAAGTCCGCGAAGTGACCGTCGAGCAGGATTTCTTGCCTAAATAGTGAGGCAATTGGGACGGGCGTTTTCTTATCCCGCCGATTCTCCTTTGGAGTTTTCCAGGGTGGGCTGTGCGACCCTGGGCCATGGGATTAGACCTTTTTGGCGTGAAGACCATTCGACCGACTGGGGTACGACCCCACCGCTGCCGTTCCCTACGCCCCACTACGCCCCACCACGCACCAACCATTCCCCGCCTTTCCGCCCCGCGTAACCTATACTTGATCGTAACACCGCATTTTGTGGGGGAAAATCAACGTGATTCTACTAATTGTCACGATCGGGCTCGTGAACGTCTGCATGGGACTTGGGTTGGCCATCTACTTTGGTTATGGCCCGCCGACCGTCGATGCCATTTTGCAGTCGTTGGAGCGGATGCCCAAGGCTCCGCTGAGCATTGAGATGGTCTTGCCAGGCAGCAACTTAGGAGCACCGTACGATCCGTTCGCCTCGGATGCCCTTGCAATTGCTTCCACCGATTCTACCCCATCCGCGAGCGAAGAGACTGTGCTTGCCGACATTCAAGAGTTGGCCGGATCGGCGCAAAGCCCGGTGACGTCGAGCGCAGCGAATGCCCATTGACGGTATGGAAGCGGAAAGGCGCAAGCCTTCCGGTGCCTCCCCGGTGTCGCACCCGTCACCGCACCACCGCCGTCACCGGATGGCTTGCGCCATTCCGCTTAAATGGAGCAAGTCCTAGCGGGCGGAAAAGCCACTTCGACTCCGCGTGCCATCCTTCCGCACGCGGAGTCTGCCGGATACATTTACTTTTTCCGGGGGCCAATCACCTTCCAGGCCAAGCCCATTTTTTCCATGAGCTTGATGGTCAGATAGGTGATATCAAATTCCCACCAGCGGTGGCCGTGATCGGCACGACCGGGATAGGCGTGGTGGTTGTTGTGCCAACCTTCGCCGAAAGCCAAAAGGCCAACCCACCAAAGGTTCCGGCTGTCGTCGGTAGTTTCGTAGTTGCGGTAGCCCCACATGTGCGACGCCGAATTTACGAACCACGTGACGTGCAGGACGTAGACCAGCCGCAAGAAAACTCCCCAGACCAAGAGGGATGTGCCGGTTCGCAAGTCCCATATACCCCAACCGATTGCGAACATGATCGCTCCGAAGCCGAGGTGCCAAAGTAAGAACGTGCGGTCGAGCAGGCGGAAAAACGGATCCTTGATGAGATCCTTCGCGTAGGTCTGGAGCATATTTTCCCAGGCCGGCTCGCTCGGTCGCGGAAAGAGCCACAGTACGTGGCTCCACCAGCCGCCATCGTGCGGCGTGTGGGGATCGCCCGGCTTGTCGCTATAGCGGTGGTGCTTGCGATGGACGGCCACCCAAGTGATCGGAGGGCCTTCGCCCGCCATGGTACCGCAGAGGCCAAGCAAGCGGCGAACCCAGGTGTAGGTTTGAAAACTACTGTGGGTCAGTAGGCGATGGTAGCCCAGGCAAATGCCCAAACCGCCGCTTATCCAGGAGAAAATACAAAAGGCGATCAGTCCTACCCAAGTGAAACAGAACGGCGCGGCCAAGGCACCGACGTGCAGCGCGCCGATCCAGATAATGATCGGCAGGTCTGGACCGTTGGACCAAACGCGGATATGGGGGCGATCGTCGGCCGCCTTCCGCGATACGACGGTTGCGGTCGCGGTAACGTCCGCAAGGCCGCAAGGCATCGCGCCACTGGAGGTCAAGCTACTGTCGGTTGGCGTGCCGTCCGCGATAGTACTGCCGGTCAGCGCCACGCTGCTGCCGTCGGCCGTGCTGCTGCCGTCGGCCGTGCTGGGGGCGGTCACGATTTTTAATTGGTTCGCGAGAGTTTCAGGAAGAATCTTGGTCATGTCTTTTGATTCCCTTGGCAATGACTGCAAATTGGAGGTTTCGCGTAACGACACTTGTCATTGTCAGGGATCGGCTCATGGGGTCAAGAGGCAATAGACGCCTGGGCGGCGCAAAACGACGATGTGCGAGCAAAAAGCGACCGCCGTGCTGCGAAAAACGTCCTGAAAATGGGCCGTTTTGCGGCGGATTGGTTGCGTGTAATAGTTGCGTAATAGTTTTTCAAGTGTTCCGCGCGGTACAATCGGACTGATTGGTGCAACGGGGCGAAAAAGGCGACGTCCACAAGGAGCCACAACCCGATGGAGTGGTGGTTCTTTCTTGGCTTGTGGTAAACTTAATAATGCGAGGTGCGCCCGACTTGCGGTTCCGCACGGTCGAGTCTACCGCGTATACAAATCCACTTTATCCCAGAAACCAATCCATGAATCCGACCCGTGGCAAGCCGCGTAAACCGCTCGTTCCCAAACCGCCCGACGAGCGGAAACCGCCCTCTTCCAACGGCTTTGCGCTAGCCGCCGTCGTGGCGATTGTCGTCGCAGCCATCTTTGGCCTGACGATGCTTAAGGAGGGCCGCTACGAGATTAAATTTGGCCAGTTCCAAGAGCTAATCGATCAAGGAGCGGTAACGAAATCGAACCCCGATCCGGGTATTGAGGTCCAAGAGAAGATCGAGGCCCAAACGGCGAAGGTCCGCTATTCGCACCTCTCGGATCTGCACGTTGGCCCGACGGAGATCGAAGGCACCGTGACGCGAGAAGTGCTTGAGCCGCAATCGCTCCGCACGGCACCCAAGCCCGAGGTGGCGTTCCACTGTTCGCGGTATGGGCTGGAGCAGGACAACGGCCAATTGCTGAACCGCCTTTCCAATCGCGGCTTCCGCGACTTTCAGGCAGGCACCAAGCCGAACGCCTGGGTCAACAGCCTGGTCCTGATTAGCTTGATTGCCGCGTCCCTGATTTTAGGCTTTTGGATTTTGCGAAAAATGGGCGGGACGAGCTCCGCGATGGCCTTTGGTCGAAGTCGCGGCAAGTTGCTTGCTCAAGAGGATATCGGCGTAACTTTCGATGAAGTGGCCGGCATCGATGAGGCGGTCGAGGAACTTCGCGAAGTGGTCGACTTCCTCAAACGCCCGGAGAAGTATCAAGTCCTCGGCGGTCGGATTCCCAAGGGTGTGTTGTTGGTTGGGCCGCCGGGCACGGGCAAGACGCTTCTCGGCAAGGCCGTTGCGGGAGAGGCGGGCGTGCCGTTTTTCAGTTTATCCGGCTCCGACTTCGTTGAGATGTTTGTTGGCGTCGGCGCGGCGCGGGTCCGCGACATGTTCCAGCAGGCCGTACTCAAGGCCCCCTGCATCGTTTTCATCGATGAGCTCGATGCCCTGGGCAAGACGCGCGGTGCCGGCTTTTCCGGCGATCACGAGCGCGAACAAACCTTGAACGCCTTGCTCGTCGAAATGGACGGCGTGAATGCCAACTGTGGCGTGATTGTGATGGCCGCCACAAATCGTCCGGAAACGCTCGACCCGGCCTTGCTGCGGCCGGGGCGATTCGACCGACACGTACTCGTCGATCGGCCCGACGTTCGCGGTCGCGAGGAAATCCTCGACGTCCACATTCAAAAAATCCTCATCGATGGTTCGGTGCGATTGTCGGAGATAGCACGCATCACGTCGGGGTTTGTCGGGGCCGACTTGGCCAACCTCGTGAACGAAGCGGCTCTCTTAGCCGCACGCGCCGGAAAGTCGGCCGTGAGCATGGACGAATTCAACGAGGCCGTCGAGCGAGTCACGGCCGGTCTTGAGAAGCGACAACGGGTTATGCACGCCGACGAGAAGCAGCGCGTGGCCTACCACGAAAGCGCACATGCCCTCGTCGCCGCCAGTTTGCCCAATACCGACCCCATCCACAAGGTCTCCATCATCCCCCGCGGACTGGCCGCCTTGGGATACGTCATGCAGCGACCGGAAGGCGACCGCTACCTGCTTACGCAAAGCGAAATGGATAGCCGCATCCAAGTTGCACTGGCTGGCACGCTCGCCGAGGAAATGATCTACGGCGACGTTTCCACCGGCGCACAGAACGATTTGGAACGAGCCACCGAGATTGCACGCAGCATGGTGATGGACTACGGCATGAGCCGACTGGGCCGCGTGACCTACCGCACGAGTCGTCGCTCCGTCTTTCTGGCGGGCCAGAACGATCTGGCATCCGAACGTTCGCACAGCGAGCAAACGGCCCGCGAGATCGACGAAGAGATCAAGTTCATCATGGCCCAGGCCCAAGGCAAAGTCGCTGAGATATTAAGGTCTCGGCGGCCGGCACTGGAGGCATTGGCGGAACAGTTGATGGAGTTGGAAACGATCGATGCAGTAGAATTGAAGGCGATCCTAGCAAAGAACTCACCCAGCGCCATGATCGTCCCCGGTACCGCCGATGTGGCCAAGCCAAGGCCGACGGAGCCGCTTGCGCCGGGCGATCAAAAGGCGGAAGGGGCGGGCTGACGACAACGCCCTCCCTTTCCAATCTCCCGTTCGCAACGAAAACTCATTCGCCTCCTTCGCCCACGCACTTGTACCGACAAATTCGTGTCGTTCGCGTTATTCGTGGCTTTCTCCCCGTTCCTCGACCCGCTCTTGCCATTCAGGCTACAAAACCCCTATACTATCGGCTCATAAATTCCGCCCCTCCCCGCAACGTCCTTTGTATCGACGACCGAGCGAACGGGCGATCCTCGCATTAGGTTTCTGGGAATATGCTCAAAGTCAGTTTGCCCGACGGGAAAGTTCTGGAGTTCGACCGCCGTATCCGCCCGATTGATATTGCGATGGAAATTGGCCCTCGTTTGGCCAAGGCCACATTGGCGGCCCAGGTGGATGGCCAAATCGTTGGGGCGAATGCATTTCTGCCCGACGAGGGCGAAGTTGCTCTGCGGCTGATTACGGCGCGCGACCCGGAGGCGTTGAACGTGATGCGGCACTCTTGCGCCCACGTGATGGCTCGGGCAGTGATGCGCCTGCACAAGGGAATTCAGTTGGCGTTCGGCCCCACGGTCGAGAACGGCTTTTATTACGATTTCCAGACCGAGAAGCCGCTTTCCGAGGAGGATTTCCCGCAGATCGAGGCTGAAATGGCGAAGATCGTCAAGGAGGATGAACCCTTCGAGCGGATTGAAATGGACCGCATTGAGGCGTTGCAGTTCGTCAAGGACTTGGGCCAGGGCTTCAAGGTCGAGCATATTGAAACCGGGCTGGCCGAACACGGCCACGTTTCGTTTTATCGTCAGGGCGAATTTGTCGATCTCTGCCGCGGGCCGCACGTTCCGGCCGCCGGGGCCATTGGGGCCTTCAAGTTGCTGAGCGTCGCTGGAGCCTATTGGAAGGGTGACGCCACCCGCCAGCAATTGCAGCGGCTCTACGGCACGGCTTGGTTCAAAAAAGAGGACATGGAAGCCTACCTCACCAAGATCGAAGAGGCCAAACGCCGCGACCACCGCGTTCTCGGTAAGCAGCTTGAACTCTTCACCATCGATCCCATGGTCGGCTCCGGGCTGATCCTTTGGCTGCCCAAGGGGGCCACCATCCGTCGGCAACTGGAAAACTTCCTCTATGCCAAGCTGCTCGATATCGGCTACCAGCCGGTTTACACCCCACACATTGGGCGGATCGAGCTTTATCAGACCTCGGGCCACTTCCCTTACTACGCCGAGAGCCAGTTCCCGCCGCTCTATTCGCATCCGATGGGAGGCGTGGTGCAAGAGCTGCTGCAACTTTGGGCCAAAGGTGAAATTGACGACGACGCGATGGCCGCTCGACTGGAAGGCTACATGCACACCAACGTGCCGGCCCGCATTCGGCCGCACGTGCCGAACTACGAAAAGCTGCCGTCTTCCAGGCAGAAAATTGCCGCGATGGAGACTTGGTTGGAGAAGCAGGAGCGGTATCTCGTCAAGCCGATGAACTGCCCGCACCATATCAAGATTTATCAATCGAAGCCGCGCAGCTATCGCGAGCTTCCGTTGCGGCTGGCCGAGTTCGGCACGGTCTATCGCTTCGAGCAATCGGGCGAGCTCAATGGCATGACGCGGGTTCGCGGCTTCACGCAGGACGACGCCCACATCTTCTGCACCGAGGAGCAGGTGGCGGGCGAGTTCCGCGGCTGCATCGAGATGACCCAGTACGTCTTAAAGACGCTAGGGCTGACCGACTATCGCGTGCGGCTTGGCTTCCGCGATCCGGCCAGCCAGAAATATGTCGGCAGTGTCGAGACGTGGCAGCGAGCAGAGGACGCCCTGGAGGCCGTTTGCCGCAATATGGACCTGCCGAATTTGACCATCGAGCGTGGCGAGGCGGCCTTTTACGGTCCCAAGGCGGACTTTGTGGTGGCCGACTGCATCGGCCGCGAATGGCAGCTTGGCACCGTGCAACTCGACTACAACCTCCCCAGCCCGCAACGCTTTGGCCTGGAATACGTTGGTGCGGACAACCACCCCCACCAGCCGGTGATGATCCATCGGGCACCATTTGGCTCGTTCGAGCGGTTCGTGGGGATGCTCATCGAACACTTCGCCGGGGCGTTTCCGCTCTGGCTGGCACCGGAGCAGGCTCGCGTGATGGTGGTCAGCCAAAAAGTCGAGGATTTTGGCCGTCAAATTGAAACCCGGCTGCGGCAGGCCGGATTCCGCGTCACCGGCGATTACCGAGCGGAAAAGATCGGCTCCAAAATTCGCGATGCGCAATTGGAACTGGTGCCGTACATGTTCGTTCTAGGCGGCCGCGAGGCGGAAACGGGCCAAGTAGCCCTCCGCGACCGGCTGGAAGGCGACCTGGGAACCATGTCGTTGGAAGATGCCATCAAACGGCTTCAGGCCGAAGTCGAGGCCCGCACGATCCGGCAGGTGGTCAAAGGCTCGGCGGGGATTGGGGGGAAGAAGGAAGAAAATGCGTATTAATCGCAATGTAGAGGTTGACTCGCCGCTGAGGCTATTTCATACTTATAGCATATTTGCAACGTTGCGGGCATTTTGATGTCGGCACACATCCATTCCTGGAAAAACGTGGGAGAAACTTGGCTACAGAACCGAAGAAACTGCAACAGCGAATCAACGAGCAGATTCGCGTCACGCCCGTCCGGGTGATCGGCCCGGAGGGAGATCAACTGGGTATCATGTCGACGGACGAGGCCCTTAAAACGGCCCGCAAGTCCGAGCTCGACCTTGTGGAGGTCGCGCCCACGGATCGCCCCCCCGTTTGTCGTATCATGGATTACGGCAAATTCAAGTACCAACAGAAAAAACGGCAACATAAGAGCCACGCCCATCAGGTCAAAATCAAAGAGATCCGGGTGCGGCCCAAGACGGGCGATAACGACATCGACGTGAAGGTCAATCGTGCCCGTGAGTTCCTGGAACATAAGGACAAAGTCGTCGTCACGGTAATCTTCCGTGGTCGGGAATTGGCCCATATCGATGAAGGCCGCCGGGTGATCGACCAAGTCGTGAAGAAATTGGAAGACGTATCGAAGCTCGAGGCGGCTCCGATGCACCACGGCAAGCGGATGGTTTGTACGCTGGCACCCAAGTAAATTGCGGCAGGAGTTTCCACGACTTGGGAAGAATATATCGCCTGGACGCCGGTGCCGAATGCCAATTGCTTGCGTCGGCCAAAAAACTTCAATACAATAATAGGGAGATGCCTGCCGATGGTTCGGCTGGGTCGATCGTTCAAACTTTGCACTTTTACTCCTACCTCAATTGGAATCCTTGCGATGAAGAAATTCCTCGGTCCCTTTGTTGCTCTGGCCCTGCTGGCTGCCGTCGGTCTCGGTCTCATGTCGAACGAAGCACAGGCAGCTGGCGGTAGACCTGCGGCCGGCGGCAAAACCGGCAAGCAAGACGAAACGTATATGGTGATACAAGTCGGCGAAGAGTTTCGCGCGATTCGCACCAGTTCCCTCAAGGACGAAGAGAAAAAAGTCGCCGATGACTATAAGGACGCGATGAAGGCTTGGCGGGATGCCAAAAAGTCCGATCCGAAGGCACCTCGGCCCGCTAAGTTAATTGTCGTAAAGAAAAAATCGAATTTTGAGACCGAAGAAGGGGCGAAGAAGTATATCGATACGCTCCAGGATGATGCAGATAAAAAGGGCGGCAAGGGCAAGACCGATAAAAAGCAATAGTGCCCGCCAAATATCAACTCCGCGTTTTTGTGGTGCGGAAATCAGACCATCGCGTAGCTACGGCTGAATATTTTCAATCGTCCGTTGCTGCTCTTTGGGCGGTTGCTTCTCGCAGTGCGATAACCTTCATCACCAGCCGGGCCGCAGTCAGATCGCAGCCGGGCGGGTGCGGCGAGGCTACGAACTCGACGACGTCGGCACCGATCCATTCGCACGGCGCAGAGGCCACCGCACGGATCACTTCCATCGTCTGCCGCCACGATAGCCCGTTGGGCTGCGGCGTGCCGGTACTGGGGATAATCGACGGATCGAGACCATCAACGTCGATGGTCAGGTAGACCCGGCCCGTCAGCGTTTGCAGCCGATGCATCAATTCGGCCCAGCGCAGATCCAATTGATGGGCGAAGTAGGTTTCGATTCGCGGCCCGCTCTGGGTCAATTCGTACTCCGGCCGCGTAACGCTACGAATGCCGATTTGAACGAAACCGCAGCCGCGCTCCCAAAGCCGCCGCATGACGGTCCCGTGCGACCACCGGCGGCCGCCGAGCGTGTCGGCCAAATCGGCGTGGGCATCGATCTGTACGATGGTGACGCCGACCGGGTCGTCGAAAAGGCCATCCACGATGCCGTACGTTATCAAGTGCTCGCCACCTAGCGTTAAAAGGAAGCGGCCCCGATACTGGGCAATATGTCGCGCAGCCTTTGCCAAGTGTTCGGGCAATTGGCCATCCGACATCGAGTTGTCGACCGCGATCGGGTCGAGCGTGTGAATCTTCGGACGCTTGGTAAAATCGACTAGGGTCTCTTCCTCGAAAGGCTCAATTTGCGGGCTAGCCGCCAAAATCGCCGCCGGACCCGTTTGCGTTCCCGTGCCGTAGGAGACGGTTTTCTCCAAGGGCCACGGCAAGATCAAAACGTCCGCCGCGTCGAGGCTGCAAGAGGGGAGATTTAGAAAGTTAGTTAGAGTCATGACGCTGTGACGGTGAAGTCCTGTAGGCCGAAACGAGCCGTTTATGCCACCTTGCCCATACCTACCATTTCAGTCCGAACGCCTCGCCGCCGGCACCACTTAGGCCGCCTTTGAGCGGCTCGTTGGATGGCCGATTCGACTTCTTTGAGGGTGGGGGAAGGTCCGGCTCCTGGGCCTCTTCTTTTTCTTTCTTCGAGACAACCGGCTGCGAAAGGGCCTTCATCGACAGGCTCATCCGCTGACTGCCCGGATCGACGCTCAATACCATGACCTCAACTTCGTCACCTTCCTTGGCAACGTCGCTTGCCCTCCAAAGGCGTTTGTGCGAAAGTTCGGAAATATGAACCAGCCCTTCGACGCCCGGCTCCAATTCCACGAACGCGCCGAATTCCGCCAGCCGCGTGACCCTGCCTCGGACCGTGCTGCGAGGTAAATACTTGCCGGCCGCCAAAGTCCACGGATTCTCCAGCATATCGCGATACGAAAGGCCGATGCGACCGGTCTCGGGTTCGATTTTTTCGATCCGCACTTTGATCTTTTGACCTTCTTGAAGCACCTCGCTCGGATGCTTGACCCGGCTCCAAGCGAGCTGGCTAATGTGCAGCAAACCATCTACGCCGGCCGCTAGCTCGACGAAGGCCCCGAAGTCCATCAGTTTGCGGACGGTCCCATCATGGACCTGCCCGAGTGCCAGCGACGCGAATGCCTGCTGCTTGCTTTCTTCCTTCTCGCGGTCCAGAATCGCACGACGGCTCAGCACCAGGTTTTTCCGCGAAGCGTTCGCCTCGGTGACCAAGCACGTAAACTTCTGGCCGACGAACTGAGCGATATCTTCAACGCGATACGCGGCGATTTGACTGATGGGAATGAAGCCCCGAATGCGGCTCACTTCGCATTCCAACCCGCCGGTGTTGTGGCCGGTGATCTGTGCTTCCACGACCATGCCTTCGTGGACCTCGTCCCAGTTTCCGATTTCGATGGCCACGCCGGGAACCGAAAGATCGTACAGACCTTCTTCCGCGTTGAACCGCTGGACAACGACCTCAATCATCGCCCCCGGCTCGGGCGGAGCGGCAAACTGCACGACCGGCACGCAACCTTGCTCTCGGCCGCCAAGTTCCACGAAGACTACATCGCGACGCATGGCAACCACACGTCCGCGTTGCCGCGATTCCGGCTCGAGCGTGCCGCCGGAACTGGCGACTGCGGTGCCCGACATGAGATCGTCGAAAGATACTCCGCCCATCGCCTGATCCAACTCGGCTTCCATCGTGGCCGATAGTTTTTGGCGGCGATTGGGAACAACGGGTGTTTCAACCTTTTCAACCGGGGGTCGCCGGGTAACTTCCGGCAGCGGGGGTTCGTTGAGTGCGGCAGCAGCGGCTGAGCGCATGCTAAGTGTATTCGGATTCGATAGGTCGTTTCCGACCAATTCTGCCGTCCTTGCCTGCAAAGCCTCATCTTGGATTTTCGCGTCGCCCGCCTGCTGGGAACCTTGCGGCGAAGTCGGACCGCCGGCCCCACCCACGATCGTCGCGGATTGAGTTGCAACCGAAACAGCCTGCGATCCAGACGAACGCCCAGTCGGCGGTTCGTCGCCAACGACGGGCGTCCAGTCTCGCGTACGACGTACCAAGGAGGCCGCCGAGTCGCGTTGGGAACCAATTAGTACGCGGCGACGGCTGGCCGCGTCGCCCGAGTCATCGGATGGTAAAGTACCTGGCCCGACGGCAGCACTAGGGTCCGAAGACCGAATCGGTGAATCCACCACGTTTGCATTTGCATCGGACGTAGACTCGCCGGAGCCTTTGGCAGCCGCGTTCCCATGCCGACCTTGTTCTTCAGAAGCTGACAAAGCACATCCCCTAACTAAGCCTAAAAAGATTGACTCCTCGATTCTACCAAATTCGCCACAATTCATCCAAGGGGCGAAGAAAATTGATGAGCACAGGAGATAAAACGGGACCACCCACACCCCCCACAATGAGCTGCTGTGTCGCAAAAACTGTCATAGTATTTTTTTCCGGCACTGTCAATTCGTTGCAAACAATCGCTATCTGTGGTAAGATTGTCTCTTATCGCAGAATGATTGGCCCTTTTTAACCTATCCAATTTCACCCCATTACGAGGCAGCGTTACGATGTTTACCCTACGGAACGGCGCGTTTCGCTGCGCGTTTTATGCCATGTTGCGCCGGGCTTGCGGCCTGGATTGGATTGATTCCGTAGGAGGCCAAAAACGGCCCTTTTTACCGCCGTCACCCAATTTGACTGCGGTTGCCTTTCTTTCAATGCTGCCTTGTCTTTCGATTCCAATGGCGATTTCGCCGCAATTTGCGATTGCTGACGATATTGCGACTTATTCAATCCACGACATTTGGAATGATGGGCAGTACAATTCCTTCACCGATCTGACTCGATACGACAACAATTGGTACGCTACCTTTCGCGTAGGTACGGACCACTCCGTGCCAGCGGTCGGGAAGCCAGGAGGGCAAGTTCGCGTTATCGAGTCTCCCGATGGTCAGAACTGGTCGAGCGTTGCGCTGTTGAGCGGAACCGGCGATCTTCGCGATCCTAAGCTTTCGGTGACGCCCGACAATCGGCTCATGGTCACCGCCGGCGACCTGAATCAATCGGACCAAGCGACGTTACAATCGCTAGCATGGTTTTCGTCGAATGGATCGAGCTTCGGTGCTGCCCAGCCGGTAGTTCAAGCGAACGATTTTCTCTGGCGA
>JANXOJ010000397.1 GCA_025353625.1 Planctomycetota bacterium
AACTCGGCTTGTAGTAGAAGGCACAACGCCTCCATATTCACTATTAGAGGGGGGTGTCTGATTGGGCATTGCACCAAATAACCCACCTTGCCTAGTTGACGCGGATGTTTTTAGAAGTATGATAGCAACGGTTGTCCGGCCTTTGCCGTTATTTTATTTCCTGGATTGGCCCGTTAGGGTGCCCGTTTGGCGAGTCGCTCGGATACATGTTCGTCTGTTCATTGTCGTTGTAAAGCAGTTCCTTACCTGATCACGCATCTAGTATATCGAAAAGGATCGCAACCATGTGGTGGCCCAACTTCTCTCGCCAGAAAGTCGCAACGAAGAAATCGTCCAAGCAGAAGTCGAAGGCAAAGCGTTCAAGTCGCCCCTTGGGTCGCCGCCGCTGCGGCATGGAAGCCCTGGAGCCGCGCTTGATGCTCACGGCCGTGTTTCATACGCAATTCGGAAACATGACGCCCGCGTCGTCGCCACCGTTCACGAACTTCGTAATCAATAGCGCCACGGTACACTTGGTGCTGTGGGGCACGACTTGGGATCAGGCGGGCGGGCCGGCGTCGGCACCGGTTATTAACGCCGCGAAGGCGGTCTTGAACAGCACCTATCTGCCCGGTCTTTCCGAGTACAGCAGCAATGGTCTCATTGCTTCGGTCGATTCGGTCGTCGATAGCGCGACGGCCGTTCCCGGCGGATTCAATCCCGGCAATCTCACCGGCACGAGCTTGACTCAAGCCACCACCGAGCTTACCGCGCTCATCACGGCCAACAAGCTGGTTGGTCCGGGCAGTCCTGCCGGGCTTACCACGGCCCCGATCTACGTAATCATTACCGATCCGGCCAGTTCATCCACTAGCGGTGGCTACAACACATCGGGAACGGTCTCGACGAAGACGGTGAATATTTGTTCGATGGGCACTTCGGCCATTGGGGGAGGCAACAACAACGTCACCAACTTCCTGCCGCAAATTTTCTCGCATGAAATGTCGGAAAGATTGTCCGACCCGGTTGCCGGCGGCGTCACTTTGAATTTGCCTGCCACACTTCCGGCGGGCCTCGGCTTCAGCGGTACGCAGCAAATCGGCGACGGCGAAGCGGAAGTCGGCGGACAGCAACACTATCTCCTGCCCCTCAACGGCACATTCGTTCAGCCCTTCTGGTCGGAGTCGTTCAACGCTTATATCGTTCCCGACGGAAATGCGGAACGCACCGAATTGACCCCGATTTGGACCAATTTGGCTGCCGCCGCACCGACGTTTTCTGGTACGTTCGATCTCGTCGTCAACGGCGATCAGTTGGCCAGCAAGGACGACGTCGCCACGATCGGCCTGGACGTCAACGGCAACGTGCAAGTGACGCTCAATGGGCAGACCTCGACTTATACGGCGGGGCAACTGCACTCCATCGCTTTTAACGGCCTGACCGGCAACGACACTCTGACCGTCGATTTCACCAACGGCAATCCGATTCCTGCCGCCGGGCTGACGTTCGACGGAGGCACGGGTGCGTCCGGAATTTTGAACGTCAAGGGTGGAAGCTTTGCCACCGGCGTCGATACGCCGACCGGCGCGCACTCGGGCTCGCTCGTCTATGCGGGCGGCACGACCGGCGCGGCGACGATCAACTACACGAACTTGGCCCCGATCAACGACGTCTCCGTTGCCGCGACGTACACCATCAACGCCACGGCCGCCGGCGAGACGATCAACGTCATTAACGGCGTTGCCTTCGGCGGATTCCAAACGACGCAGGTCAATAGCGGCGGCGGCACGTTTGAATTGGTCAACTTCGCCAACAAGACGACGGTCAACGTAAACGGTGTCAGCGGCGTCGATACGTTCAACGTCAACAATCCGGCCCCCGGCGTCGGGCTAACGACGCTAAAAGTCAACGGCGGAACGACGGCCGGCGACATCGTCAATGTGCTGGCGACTCCGAGCACGGTCACAACGAACTTCGTCGGCGGTGCCACTGCGACGGTCAATGTGGGCAACGCTGGCAGCGTGCAAGGAATTCTTGGCGTCCTGAATATCGAGAACCCTGCGGCATTTAATACGATCGTGGTTGACGATTCTGCCGATGCAACGGGTCGAACGGTAACGCACAGCACGTTTACACCGAACGCAAGCGATTCCCAGAGCAACGCCGACCCCTACGGCAAAATTCACTTACTCGCCCCAGCCGACATCAACTACGAATACAACGACACGAGCGCCAGTGGTATCACCATCAAGGGCGGCACCGGAGGCAACACATTCAATATCCAGGCCATCGGAGTTGCCACGCCTCTAAATCTCTTCACCGGCAGCGGCGACGACACGGTCAATATCGCCAGCGATGCCCCCACGAACGCAGGCAGCCTTGCCAATATTCTCGGTGCGATCAAAATTGATACCCAGGGCAACGCCACCGCAACCGGCGACACACTCAATATCAGCGATCTTGGCGGATCGGCCAGCACGACCTACGCCGTGACCAAGGTTGCAGCCACGACGCAGGTTACCTCCACCGGCCATCCGACAATCACCTACGACGCCACGGCAGGGGCGGGGCAACTCGAGCATTTCAATCTTATCGGCAGCTCGGCCGGCAGCGATATTTATAACGTCGTCAACACGACCGCGACGGCCACCACGAACATCAACGACGGCAAGAGCGGCAGCAGCGGAGCATCGACTTGGAATATCACCGCCGATAATCTGACTGCCGCGAACACCTTCCAGGGCTTCGACGGCATCGACACCTTCAACTTGAACGTTACCGCGAACATCGGCGGAACGAGCCTTTCGATTGACGGCGGAGCATCGGCCGCAAGTGCGGTCGCCCGCGATAGAACCATTATCGCCGACACCAGCGGCACCGCGCGGACGTTGAACTTCGCCTATCAATCGCAGGCCGCCGGAAATCTGAACGTCACCGGCTTTGCGATTGCGACGCAGTTGCTCAACATGGAAACGGTTATTTCCAGCAACGCGGGCAACGTCGATACGGCGACCGTCACCGGCACGACGGGCGATGATGAAATCACCGTCTCCCCGATCACGGCCTCTTCGGCCGTGGTCTTCAACGGAACCGAATTGAAAGGCGGCGGATGGGAGAACGACCCGGCCCAGAATCCGAACTTCTTCAACGCGGCAAACTTGCCCGGCGTGGCGGGCACGGCCAACGGCCCGGACCTCTTCATCCAAAGCCTCAACCCGGCAAACAAACTAACCGTGGCGGGCGGTGGAGCGGGCAGCAACGGCGATCAGCTTTACATCGACGCCCCCAGTCAAACCGCACTCGTTGACGCTGCGGAACTTGCTGCGACGGTCAATCCGTTCGGCTTCGGCAACGGCGTACTGATACCGGCCATTCTCGCTTCGTGGAACACGATCCACGTCAACGATGCCACTTCCGGCGCGAATGCCGTCACGATCACCAACAGCTCCACCGGCGCGCTGCTCGGCATCCAGATGGCCAGTGCAACCGACTTCGCTCCGACCGTCGCCGGCTTGGCCGCAGACCTCTACGAGGCGGGCCTTGTGGTCAATTCGGGCCAGCAATCCGCCGCCCAGCCCACGGGTATTGCCGACAACATCTTCGCGGCAATCTCCAGCACTTATCAAATCAAGGTCAACGGCATGGCCCCGGCCTTGGTGCTCGATGGCTTCGGCAATCCGACCGGCGACCAATTGAACGTCACCGTTGCCGGAGACATCAACGTCTTTAGCGACAATGCGGTCAACCCCAACGTGACGATCACCGGCTCGTCGGGCCAGTTTGGCATTACCTACACCTCCATCGAACGGGCGAATTTCACGCCGACTTCCGGCATCGTTAACATCATCGGCGACAACAACACGCCGGGAGTGCAACAGAACGACGTCTTCAAGGTGCGCGGGGAAGTTCTAGGCACCGGCTCATCGACGCCCCCTAGCGCG
>JANXOJ010000426.1 GCA_025353625.1 Planctomycetota bacterium
ATCTACAATCCGACCATCCTCATCGCAGAAAAGCGTCGAGCGTCCTTGCTCTAGCATTGTCACAGCCTCCTTGGTGCTTGGTTTTTCATCAAACGTAAGTTACCAGGAGGCTGTGACTTATGTAAATACGAACGGTATTGGGCTAAAGCCGGGACTCCAACAGACGCCTGCACCACAATTCTCAGGCTTTGAAGTTGTCGCGTTGGTAAATGGAAATTACGGGCTATTTGAGTTAGAATTGCCCGCATCCAAGGTAGCCGCTCCTTTTCCTGAAAAACGCATGGCACAAAAAGCGAGAAATCGAGCCGCGGCCCCACCACCGCAGTGGCGGATTGCGGCCGCTTCGGCCTTGCTCTTCCTTGCCGTGGTCGCGGCATTTTTTCCCGCCGCAACGCTCCCTTTCGTACATTTCGACGACGACGTCTACGTCTTCCAGAATCGACACATCCTCTCCGGGCCGTCGCTGGGCAACATCGGTTGGGCATTCACGCACGCGCACGCTTTCAATTGGCATCCAATCACCTCGCTGTCGCACATGATCGATTGCCGGCTGTTCGGCGTCGAGGCAGCGGCACATCACCTCATGAACGTCTTCCTCCACGCGGCGACGGCAATCGTACTCTTTCTCGTTTTGCGGCAGATGACCGATCGACCGTGGCCGAGCCTGATCGTGGCGGCGATCTTTGCCGTCCACCCGCTGCGCGTCGAATCGGTGGCTTGGGTTTCGGAGCGCAAGGACATTCTCTGCGGGCTATTTTCATTGCTGACCGTCGCCGCTTACGCACGTTACGCAACGCGGCAATTTTCGCTGGTGGGCTATGCGGCGGTCGCAGTGCTCTTTGCCGCGGCGTTGATGTGCAAACCGATGGCTGTAACCTTGCCGCTGGTCCTATTTTTGCTCGACGACTGGCCCCTGAAACGCAACACCTGCTCCCCTCCACGGCACGCGGGAGAGGGGCCAGGGGTGAGCGCGGTCGCCGAGTCTTCATCCTTCATCCTTCATTTTTCATCCTTCACCGACAAACTCCCCTTGCTGGCGATGTCGGCAGCCTCCGCTGCCGTTACACTTTGGGTGCAGCAAGCAAGCGTGCGGCAAAACGAACTGATTCCCTTGCGGCAGCGCGTCCTCAACGCACTCGTTTCCTACGTTGCCTACATCGGCAAGACGCTCTGGCCGACGAACCTTTCAATCCTCTACCCGTTTCCGAGAGAGGAGATTCCAATCCTGAAAGGCGGCGCGGCACTTGCCCTGCTCGTATTCGTTACGGTTGTCGTCGTCCGCCTCGGACAACGGCGGCCCTATCTGCGGGTCGGTTGGTTGTGGTATTTGGTCGCGCTTCTGCCAGTGATTGGATTCGTGCAAGTCGGCTCGCAGGCCATGGCCGACCGCTACACCTATCTGCCGCAGATCGGCTTGCTCATTGCAATCGTCTGGTTGGCCGACGACTTCCTCACGAAACGCAGGCTCGTCCGCTTCGCAGGCGCGTTGGGCGCGGCGGTGTGGACTTCTATTTTCATCGTCGCCACTTGGCAGCAAACCGGCTATTGGCGGAGCGATGCTGCACTATGGCAACATGCCATCGATGTTACCGGAAAGAACTCCTTCGCTGAAAGCCAACTTTCCGCCGCTTTGAAAGAGACGAAACACCTCGACGCGGCCCTGGTACACGCCCGCCGAGCGGTCGCGCTGAATCCCGGCGATGCGACGGCCCACTACAATTTAGGCAACGCCCTCGCGGCCAGCCGGCAATTTGCCGAAGCCTTGGAACCTTGCCGCCGGGCCGTCGATCTCGATCCGACCAACGGCGAATTCCACTACGTCTTGGGTCTGGTCCGGTCGGGCCAAGGCGATTATGCCGAGGCCATCGCCGAACACAGCGAAGCCATCCGCCTTCGCAACGACAAGGCCGAATATTACGATGCCCTGGCGTTTGCTCAATTCTCAGCCGGTCAAAGAGAAGGGGCACTTGCATCGTGGCGGCAGGCCGTCGATCTCCAGCCAAATATGCCCGAGTACCGTGCGAACTTGGGCCACGCGCTCTTTCTCTGCGGGCGCGTTGGCGAGGCCATTGCCGAGGCCCAAGGGGCGATCGATCTGGCGACGGCAAAAGGCAACGCGGCGATGGCAGAGGCGATTCGCGGCAAGCTGGAACTCTATCGCGCTTCCAAAGCTCCGTAACGGGAACGTGGGCAGGCCGGCTACAGGCCATTCTTGGGTGGAAGTCGATTCAGCAACCGCGGCGCATGGCCTCATGACGAGGGTGGGCTGGCAAGACGCAAGTAACCGCCGCTTCCTCAAGGTCGAACTGCGGAGCCGGTGAACCGAGTTGCTTCATGGTCCGAAGGATCGTCGGAATACCTTGACCCTCGGCTTGAGCCAACTGAAGCTTGTTGAAAAAATAGGCCAAGGTTTGATTTCTCCAAGAAGGCGACGCCTTGCCCGATAGGAATTTGTCCTTACTAACCGCACGAGGCAACGCGCCTGGAGAGCGAATCTCCACGCGATCGGCAAAAACCGTGATGTTTGTTGGGTCTTCTTGCTCGTAGTCGCGGTGAACGACGGCGTTCACAACCGCCTCCTGGAGGGCTCGCTCTGGATAGTTTGCAGCGTTCGGCGCGGGCGACTCCTTATCGTAAAGGGTCGAAGTATGCGTCCTGAGAAGTTCCAATGCCTTTTTCGCTTGACCGACGACGGTTCCGGTGAGGTCGTGTCGCTGGGCGGTTTGCTCGCTACGATCCTTGCCGGGGTAAAACGAAACCTTCGTCCACGCCCCCGGAAAAAATCGCGTCGGTTCCTTCCCGAAAAGTAATAAGGCAAAATTTCTAGGGTGGATCGCCGGTTCCAAAGGCCGATTTCCACCAAACGGCGGAACGAAGTCCGAAATCCGCATCACATCGGAAAAATAATCGTCAACCGTCACGGACGGGTTCCATGCGCCAACTTGCGTCAAAACGTCCCGAAATGCCAAGAGGTCGATATCCGATATTCCGGCCGCTTCGTTCAGCCGCCTATCCCACGGCGGTAGTGCCTGCTTCCTCACCAGCAATTCTCGTAGAACGCCATTCCTGGCCTCTACGGTCTCGCGGCTGAGGCGGACGTAGTACGCGGAACTATCTTTTCCCGACGGACGATAGCTGTGCGCATATCCGGTTGCAGGGACTATGAAAACCAAGACTCGCCGGCCCTCGATCCCGCCCGGCAACTCATCGACGACCGGCGTCACTGCGGGGTCAATCTTTTCGCGTGCATCCGACATCACCTTTCCTTCAATCTCCTTGAAGCGGCCGGATGTCAAGCCGGGATAGGTGACCTTTTGAAAACCGTACTCGTCCCTGGATTCTTCAGCACCGCAAACCACATAACCGCCCCCCATATTTTGGAAGTCGTTGGAGAACGCGGTAATCGTACGAATCACGTCCTCAATGTCGGCGACGCTCCTCTTCCACTCGACTTGCTCACTCTCTCGTGCCGCCAATTCATTGAGATCAATCCGCGATTTCATCGAATTCTTACTTGACTGGGCCATTTTTCGTCGAGGGAACGGCCTCATTCTATTCCTGTTTCGCCCTAGAGGCTATCCTAAAACTGCAAATCTTTTACCTCAACGGTGCTGCACGGTCGCCACCGCCGACCTCGTGTCGGTGGAGCGAAAGGCCGCTTGGCTATCGCGATACACGCTCCATTTTCGACCCCACGGCGAAAATTTCGGCCTATTTTCCTGCTTGGGAGAACATTTTCCATTCAAACCTCAATGGGCGGGTTGCCTATCGGCGGCACCCAGGCATAAAATACAGGGTTTCGGCAAGGTTTTTGATCGATGACTGACTCGGACATTCTCATCCAAGGCGCGCGAGAGCATAATCTCCGAGACGTGAGTCTCGTCTTGCCTCGAAACCGCCTGATTTGTTTCACCGGGGTCAGCGGCTCCGGAAAGAGCTCGCTCGCCTTCGATACGCTCTATGCCGAGGGCCAGCGGCGCTACGTCGAAAGCCTTTCCAGCTTTGCCAGGCAGTTTCTCGGCCAGATGCCCAAGCCGGATGTCGATCTGATTTCCGGCCTCAGCCCTTCGATTTCGATCTCACAGAAGTCGAGCGGCACGAACCCCCGTTCCACGGTCGGCACAATCACCGAGATATACGACTATCTCCGCGTCCTCTTCGCGCGCGTCGGCAAGGGCCATTGCCCCGAATGTTCGCGGCCGATCACCGCCCAAACCCGCGAGCAGATCATCGACCGCATCTCCGCATTGCCGGAAGGGACGCAGTTCCTGGTGCTTGCGCCGTTGATCCGTGGGCAGAAGGGCGAGTATCGCGATCTCTTTGAAGACTTGCTCAAGCAAGGCTTTGTCCGTGCCCGCGTCGATGGCACGGTCGTCAAGCTGACCGACGATTTGCGTCTCGATCGGCAGATGCGGCACAACATAGAAGTCGTCGTCGATCGGCTCGTCTCCGGTCCGAAGCTCCGCACGCGACTTGCCGAGGCCGTTGAACTGGCCTTGCGTCTAGGCGAAGGCAATCTTGTGGTCGCGACGGATGAAGAGGGAGTGGGAAAGGCGGACGGCCAAACGGCGAAAATCACGAAAACCGCGTCCGCCAAAACTCCCCCTTCCCCTCTCCCCACTCCCCCTTCCGACTTCACCCTGTCCGCCCACTACGCTTGCACCCACTGCCAGAAAAGCTTTGAGCCGCCCAGCCCGCAACTCTTCAGCTTCAACAGCCCGCAAGGCATGTGCCCCGAGTGTAGCGGGCTGGGTCAGATCTATTCATTCGATCCGGAGCAACTCGTTCCCGATGCGAGTCGCTCGTTCCAACAAGGTTGCGTCGAGTTGATTGGCAAGTGGCGCGACTTGGGCCGGTGGAAGCGGCATATCTTTCGCGGCGTTGCGGAATCGTTGGAACGCAAATACGAGCTACCTTCCGGGGCCGTCCTGGAAACTGCCTGGGAAGAAATGGATCCCCGCGTGAAACAGGCCCTGCTGTGGGGCACCGGCGATGAGCACATCACGTTCACTTGGCGCGGCGGAACGTCCGGCCACAAATGGGGCGGGCCGTTTGAAGGACTGATCCCGAAGTTCTTGGCCCAATACCGCACTTCGCGCAGCCGTCCCCAGCGAAGGCAACTTGAGAAGTATATGCGGGTTCTCGGCTGCGAACGGTGCCGCGGCCAGCGGCTTAACGCACAGGCTTGTGCGGTCACGCTGACCTCGTTGGCTCCGTCGCTCAGCGAGCGGCCCGAGCAATCGCTGCCCGGCGTCTGCGGGCTGGCCGTGAGCGACGCGGCGGAGTTCTTTTCGGCCTTGCAACTGGATGCCACCGCAACGACCATTGCCGCCGATGCCTTGAAGGAAATCTGCACGCGCTTGCAGTTCCTCAAGAATGTCGGGCTGGAATATCTGTCGCTCGATCGAACGGCCCCCACGCTATCCGGCGGCGAGATGCAGCGGATCCGCTTGGCCGGTCAGATCGGCTGCGGCCTTGTGGGCGTACTCTATATCCTCGATGAACCGTCGATTGGCCTACATCCCCGCGATAACGACAAGCTGCTCGAGACGTTGGCCCAACTTCGCGATCTGGGCAACACGGTCGTGGTCGTCGAACACGACGAAGATACGATGCGCGTTGCCGATCACATCGTTGATTTCGGCCCCGGGCCGGGCGTTCGCGGCGGGCATGTGGTGGCCTCCGGCACGCTGGAGGAAGTGATGGCGGCGGAAGCAAGCCTTACCGGTGCCTATCTTTCCGGAAGCAAGCGCATCGAGGTTCCCCCGACGCGGCGTAAGAGCGACAACGGCAAGGGCCAAATCGTTGTCCGCGGTGCGCGGCACAATAACCTCAAAAACGTCGATATCGAAATCCCGCTCGGCGTCTTCGTCTGCGTCACCGGCGTCTCCGGCTCCGGAAAAAGCTCGCTCGTCAACGATATTCTCGTCGAAGCCCTGCGTCGCGATCTCAATGCGGGCCTGGGCAATCCGGGCGCGTTCGACAAGCTCGAAGGCATCGAGCACCTCGACAAGATGATCGCCATCGACCAATCGCCCATTGGCCGCACGCCGCGATCCAACCCGGCAACCTACATCAAAGTCTTCGACGAAATCCGCCGCCTCTACACGCAATTGCCCGAGGCGAAGACGAAAGGCTTCGTGCCGGGCCGCTTCAGTTTCAACGTTGCCGGAGGTCGCTGCGAGGCGTGCGAAGGCAATGGCTCCACGAAGCTGGAAATGGACTTTCTCGCCGATATCTGGGTCACCTGCCCGGTCTGTGAAGGCCACCGCTTCAACCGCGAAACGCTCCAGATACGCTATAAAGGCAAGTCGATCTCCGACGTCCTTGAGATGGACATTCAAGAGGCACTGACACATTTCGAGAATATCCCGGCAATCGCCGACAAGCTGCGGACCCTGCACGATGTGGGACTCGATTACGTCAAGCTCGGGCAGCCCTCGCCAACGCTTTCCGGCGGCGAGGCCCAACGCATCAAACTCGCCCGTGAGCTTGTGAAGAAAAGCACCGGTCGCACGTTATATCTACTCGACGAACCGACGACCGGGTTGCACTTTGCTGATATCCAATTGCTCTTGAAGGTGCTGCACGGCTTCGTCGAGGCGGGCAACACGGTGCTGGTCGTCGAGCACAACACCGAAGTCATCAAGACGGCCGATTGGATTATCGACCTCGGCCCGGAAGGTGGTGCCGGCGGCGGGCGGATCATTGCCACCGGCACGCCGGAGGAAGTTGCGGAGAATGAGACTTCCGCTACCGGTTGCGTGCTGAAGCGTTGGCTAAATCGAAGTCGCATCGGCCCGATCCAACCGATGCGTAATAACCGCGGCAAGAAAATACTCACCCCCCGAGCCGAAGCCAAGTCGATCGTCGTTCGCGGTGCCCGGCAGCACAATCTCAAAGGCGTCGATGCAGAAATCCCGCGCAATCAAATGACCGTTTTCTGCGGGCCCAGCGGCAGCGGCAAGACGTCGCTGGCGATGGACACGATCTACGCGGAAGGGCAGCGGCGTTACGTTGAAAGCCTTAGCTCCTACGCTCGGCAGTTCGTCGATAAGATGCAGAAGCCTCGCCTCGATCACATTGAGGGCCTATCGCCGGCCATCGCCATCGAGCAGAAGCACGCCGGCCATTCGCCGCGCAGCACGGTCGGCACGGTGACCGAGATTTACGACTACTTGCGAATTCTCGTCGCGCGATTGGGCCGGCCCTATTGCCCAGATTGCGACCAGCCCGTCGGCACGCAAACGGCCGATGAAATCATCGACAAAGTCATGCAGTATCCCGCCGGCACGCGGCTCTATATCATGGCCCCCTTGGCGATTGAGGTTGGCGAGAAGTATGAAGCCCTCTGGGAGGAAATGCGTGCGGCCGGATACGTCCGGGTGCGGATCGACGGCGTGACGCACGCGCTCGATCAAATGCCGCAGATCGACCGACGGCGGCAGCACAATGTGGAAGTCGTCATCGATCGCGTGACGATCCGCTCGGATGGCCGAAGTGATCCTGAAAGAGGTGCCGACACCTCTTCCAAACTCCGCTCGCGGGTGGCCGGCAGCGTGGAAAATGCTTTGGCCAAGGGGCGCGGCTGGCTGCATGTGACAATACAGCGCGACGACGTGCCGGAAGCCAACTGGCCCTTTGAAATCTATAGCCAGCACTTTGCTTGCCAGCCGTGCGGACGGAGCTTCGAGCCGCTTTCACCGCACAACTTCTCCTTCAATAGTCCCTTGGGATGGTGCCCGGCCTGCGAAGGGCTAGGCATTCAGACCGGCACGAATCCCGCCGCACTTCTCCGCGATCCCAAGCTCTCGCTGGCCGAAGGGGCGGTCGCGTTGTGGCCGGGGGCGGGCAATCCATTGTTCGCAAGGATGCTGGAAAGCTTCTCGCTCGGCACCGGTGTTCCGATCGATGTGCCCTACGATCAACTGGGCGGCAAGCATCGGCGGCTCGTCATGCACGGCACCGGCGAACAGTGGTTCACAGTATCTGGCGCACTGGGCGCGCCGAAGAAAAAAAGTGCGCGGAGTCAGCCGGATACATTCCGCTTCCAATATAAGGGCCTCTATCCGGCCTTGGAAGAAGCCAGCCGCGTGTCGCCCGGCTTTCGCGGTCGCTTGGAACATTTGGTCGATGAAGTCGATTGCACGGTCTGCGGCGGCAGCCGCTTGCGCGACGATGCCGCCGCGATCCGCTTTCGCGATCGCACCATCGACGAAGTCTGCCGCATGCCGTTGAGCAAGATGCTGGCCGACTTTCTCGCCTGGAAACCTTCCGCCAGCGAACGGAAGATCGCCGGCGAGGTCTATCGCGAGCTATGCAATCGCACGCAATTCCTGGTCGATGTGGGCCTCGACTACTTGACCCTGGCGCGGCCCGCCCCTTCGCTTTCCGGAGGAGAGATGCAGCGCATTCGCCTTGCCGCCCAAGTCGGCAGCGGGCTGTGCGGCGTACTCTACGTGCTCGACGAGCCGACCATCGGCCTGCATCCGCGCGACAACACGCGGCTGCTAAACGCACTCAAGAGGCTTCGCGACCTGGGCAATACGCTGCTCCTCGTCGAACACGATCGCGAAGTGATTGCCAATGCGGATCGCATCTTGGACTTTGGCCCCGGTGCCGGGCGTCACGGCGGGAATATCGTCGCCGACGGTACGCCCTTACAAGTCGGCAAGCGGCGCGGTTCCGTCACCGGCCCCTATCTCAGCGGCAAGAAGGCGATTCCCGTGCCGACGAACCGGAGGATGATGGGGGAAGCCGGTCGGGCGAAGGCGGAAGGCGGAAAGAAGAGCGGCAAGGCGGGGGCCGCCTCGTCAACGAAGCGCCAGCCACCCACCACCCAACACGCTGCCTGGCTCGAAATCCTCGGTGCCCGCCACAACAACCTCAAGAACATCGACGTCCAGATTCCCCTCGGCACTTTCACCGTCGTCAGCGGGCCCAGCGGCAGCGGGAAGAGCTCCGTGGTGGAAGACATTCTTTATACGTCGTTGGCGCGCACGCTCCATCGCGCCAAGACGTTTCCGGGTGCCCACGATTCGATTCGCGGCATCGAGCAGATCAATAAGGTGATTCGCGTCGATCAGCAGGCATTGGGCCAAACGCCCAGTTCCAATCCGGCCACATTCACTGGGGCCTTCGACCTCATCCGCACGCTCTTCGCACAACTGCCGGAAGCCAAGCTTCGCGGCTATCAGGCGCGGCGGTTCAGTTTCAACGTCCCCGGCGGACGCTGCGAAAAGTGCGAAGGCAACGGGCAGCTTTGCATCGAGATGCACTTCTTGCCCGATGTATGGGTCGAGTGCGATACCTGCCGGGGTCAGCGCTACAACGAAGAGACGCTCGCGGTTCGCTACCACGGCAAGTCGATTGCCGAAGTACTCGATATGTCGTGCGGCGACGCGGTGCAGTTGTTCCAAAATATCCCCAAGATACGTCGCATCATGCAGACGCTCTGCGACGTGGGGCTGGACTATCTCACGCTCGGCCAATCGGCACCGACGCTTTCCGGCGGCGAAGCCCAACGCGTCAAGCTGGCCGCCGAACTCGCGCGGCCCGATACCGGAAACACGCTCTATCTGCTCGACGAGCCAACGACGGGCCTGCACTTTGACGATCTGGCCAAGCTGCTCGACGTTCTCAATCGCCTCGTGGAGCTAGGCAATACCGTCGTCGTCATCGAACACAACCTCGACGTCATCAAAACGGCCGACTGGATCATCGACATGGGGCCGGAAGCGGGCGAAGAAGGGGGCCGCGTCGTCGTCGCCGGCACGCCGGAAGATGTCGTCGCTTATGCGACACAACGGCGGAATGGGGAAGGCGGAAGAGGGCCGATGAAGAACCCTTCCCATACCGGCGCTGCGCTCGCTGCCGTTCTCGCTGCTGGTCCGCACGCACCGCGCAAGCTGTTTGATTTTGCCGCTGCCGAGTCCCAGCGTGCCAGCGACCGCGATATTCATGAAGTCGGCAAGGACGCCCGGATGCCGTGGGAAATCGATGGTCGCCACTGGCACACCATCGCCCGCGTGGGCCGCAACGGCAATGCGTGCCGCTGGGATGGCCGCATTTTGAGCGAAGTGATCGACCGCATTCAGAACGAGTCGGAGCTATTCAGCGAAACCGATTGGAACGCTCGCAGCGTGATCGAGATCAGTGCCGCTAAAAAGGCGGACGGCTGGTTCTTCCACGCCATCACCGGCGAGGAATGGCTCTTGAAGATGAAATTTCGCACGGCTCGCAACACGTTTTCGGGCGATGAGCTATCGCGGCGGCTGGCACTAAAACCGCTCAACGACATGCCCGAACTGCCGCTGTATGGCACCGAGTCGCGCGTGAAGGTTCGCAGCCTTCCCGGTCCTTGGCAGGAGATCGAGCTTCGCGTACACGGTTACGCTGAGATCGATCGGCCCGAGTTCTGGCAGTTCATCGACGAAGCGGTGGGCGGATTCGGCAAGTATGCGAAGAAGGCCCAAGAGACGACCGATATCTTGCAGCCCTGGAAGCAGCTTGGCCGCAAGTGGCACTTCGCTCGACGCGGTTTTCCCATCGGCGGAAAGGTCGAATGGGAACTGAAAGTTCTCGAAGAGCTGATTGCGCTTCTTAACGAAACGGCGCCTTACGGCCAATTCGTCTGGGAAAACAAGCAAGTCGTGCCGCTGCAACTGCCCGACCAGCGCGAGCCGTGGGCTGCCGTTCAAACGAAAAAGCTCGACGCCGTCCACCTGCACCTGACCGGCCCCAAAGGCCGATTCGCCCAAGGCCGGATAACGAGCTTGGGGTTCGATGCTCAAGTTGACGGCGAGAAGCCCGGCATCGACGTGCTGCACATCAAGTTCCGCAACGCGGACGATTTGCGTCGCGGCAACCTCGCCGCGTTCCTCAAAGAACACCTGTCCGCCCTAAACAAAAAAGGCTGAAACGTGTCGTCCCAATGAAGTGCGGTTGAACGATCAAGAACGAACGACCGCTTGCTGCCTTCAAGTTACAACCCAAAATCTATAATCCAAAATGCCCGAATCTCTTCTTCCCCAGCGATTCATCTTCCGCTTTGCTGCCCCTTGCCTGCATTGCGATCCGCTTTGGACTGCTGCCGGTGCGAAACTGGACGATACGCATCGCTTGGTCAATCTGGCCGAGTTGGAAGATCGTCCTGCAATGGCGGAGGTTCGCGCGGCATGGAGCAACGCGGGCATGGTATTTGTCGTCTCGATCCGGGGTAAGAAGCAGCCGGTGTGGTGCCGCGCCTCGCGTCCGGAGGATAGCGATGGAATCCAAATCTGGATCGACACGCGGGACGTGCATAACGTGCATCGTGCCAGCCGTTTCTGCCAGCGTTTCATCTTCCTTCCGAGTGGTGGTGGACGCAGTCAAGACGAAGCGTTCGGTCAGACGCTGCCGATCAACCGAGCGCGCGAGCCAGCGCGACCGGTTGCCGAGGGATTGCTTAAGGCCCGCAGCGAGATTTGCCGCGACGGCTACGTATTGCAATGTTTTATTCCGGCGGAGGCGATGATGGGCTTCGATCCGGCGGAGCATCCTCGCTTGGGTTTCAACTACGCGGTGATCGACCGCGAACTGGGCGAGCAAACGTTTAGCGTCGGCAGCCCCATGCCGTTCGACGAAGATCCCAGCCTTTGGGCAACGCTGGAGTTGACCCATTTCCCAAGCCCCAATTCCTAAGATGACACAGAACGCGACGGCGGTTATGGGTGATACCTATTCTTCCCTGAATGCGACCGCCCGATGCACGAAGCGGACGAGCGAACAATTGTGCGAGGCAGCGGAAAAC
>JANXOJ010000436.1 GCA_025353625.1 Planctomycetota bacterium
CAACATTTTCCGCCATTTTCATCGTTTCCACCGCTGCCGTACATGCGGCCGACACCCTACCTTTCACCCAAAAGGTCGAGGTCTATCGCGAGAAGGAAAGCGATGTGACCGTATTCACCGTGCGGCTCGAACAGCCGTTCCTGGCCGAGGAGTTTGAAAAGAACAACTATTTGCGGCTGCGCTCCAACGACGAGCGGGCCTACCTCATCTATCCCAGGGAAACGACGTTTCAGCAGAAGCACGCTGAGTTCTACGGTCGCCTTCGCGGCAAGGGTTCCGTCAAGCTGCAACTGGCCTACGAAATTGTCTCGGAGAATGCCGACGGCACGCGGCACGTGCAAACGCGACAAGGCCAGATCGACGTTTCCATCCCCACCGAACCAACCGGCTTGCGAAGCCTCTACCAGGAGTGGGCACGCCAGCAAAATCTCTACTTGGCCGGGTTGCTTCGCTATTACCCCGAAGACAGTTTTTCGCAGTACGTCCTCTTGCAGTCGGAAGCCCGCTATGGCGTCGCCGCGCCGAAGCTGGCCGCTCACGGCACCGAGCCAACGGCCTTGGAGACCGACCTCTACCAGATGTTCACCGGCTCTGCGGCGATTCAATCTTCGCTACAACGCTCGGCCCTGGCATCGACGGGCCGCGCCGGCGATCTGAACGTCCCCATCGGCAACCTTACGCCGCCGGGGTTGATATCGCTTTCGTACAAGGAGCTTCTCGAACAAAAACGGACCCGCGACAAGATCGAGCCTAAAGTGGCCGAGATCGCTCGACTCATTCCAGCCGATCAGTATCTCTTGCAAATCAATTCGATGAAGTCGCTCGATGAATTGTTGGACCTCTCGGCGCAATGGGGCGGAAGTCTTTTGCGGCTCTTCACCGTCGAGGCGCAAGACCAGAAGGTGCAACAGAAGTTGGAGGAGCAGCTTTGCCTTCACCGCGACTCGATGACGCAGCTCTTTGCCGACGGCGTCATTAGCGAAGTCGCGCTTACCGGTGCCGATCCGTTCGTCCACGAAGGGGCCGACGTATCGGTAATTTTCCGCGTCAAGCAACCGGCCCTCTTTCGAGCGGCGGCAGACGGCTGGCTCGCCGCCGCCCGCAAGGCCCACGGCGATCTGACCGAGGCCGATTTCAACTATCGCGGTCATAAGGTGCTTGCGCGCTACACGAGCGATCGGGCCGTCAGTTCATTTGTCGTCCAACACGAAGACTATGCGATCTATTCCAATTCGCACCGGGCCATCCGCCGCGCCATGGATGCCGCAGTGGGAGCTTCGCCAACTTTATACGACAGCCTCGATTATCGCTACACGACGACCGTTCTGCCGCCGCCGACCGCGACGAATAGCGGCTACTTCTACGTGCCGGAGGCAATGATCCGCCGGCTCGTCGGCCCGGCGTTTAAGATTTCCGAGAAGCGACGACTGCAATGCTACAACAATCTGGTCATGCTCAACAACGCCTCGCTCTTCTACCGCATGGAGTACGGTCGGTCGCCGCGTTCGCTCGCGGAGTTGATCCAAGGGCGGTTCGTCGATCCGGCCAAGATCGTCTGCCCTCACGGCGGTGCCTACGCTTACGATCCGGCTCGCGACGCCTGCACCTGTTCGCTGCATAACCGTCTGAAATACTTGACGCCCAACGTCGAGTTGAATGTGCTGAGCGTTTCTCAAAGCGAGTCCGCCGAATACGACCGCTACAAGCAGCGTTATCAGGAATTCTGGCAAGGGATGTTCGATCCGATTGCCGTCCGCATCACCGTCGATCGCTGCGTGAAGTTGGAGACCTGCGTGCTGCCGATGGCCAACGGCAGCCTCTATCGCGAATTGCGGGCAATGGTCGATAAGACCCCGCGTCCGTTGGGTACGGCTCGCATCGCTCCCTCAGCGTTGGCCTCGCTGGCCTTTGTGCCGGGCCGCAAAGCAATTGGCGAGCATCTCCGCGAGGTGCCCGGCGTGGCCGACGTGCTTCAAACGAATCCTACGCTCACCGATCTTGCCTGGCTGGGAGACCGCGTCAGTCTGCACTTCTGCGACGGAACCTCGATCCTGCAAATCGATCCGGCTCGCATGCACGCGCTACAACTTCCACTTCTGGGGAATGTCTCCTTGGAGCAGCAAGGAATGGCCTCGGCCCTATTGATGGCCTTGAAGATGCCCGTTTATGCGACGATCGACGTTGAAAACCGCGACCTGGCCGCCAAGCTTCTTCAGCAACTTTCGCAACAGGTCATCCTGCAAGGTGCCGACCTGAGCGGCTTCCGTCTTTCCGCCGACGCCTATCGCCTGCCGGACTATAAGGGCAATCCGCTTTACGTCTTCGGCGTGGAACTCTATGCGGTTAAGCTCCGGCTGCACATCGCCGTGGTGGGCGATCAACTTGTCGTGGCCACGAAGCCGGACCTCTTACGCGAGGTGATCGACGCCGCCACGGTCGAGGAAGGCCCGTCGCCTGCCCCCGCCCACATGCTGATCCGCCTCAACCGTCGCGGCCTGCGTCAGGCCCACGACGATGTGCAACTCTATTGGGAAGAAAAAGCTCGCACGGCTTGCAATCGCAATATCAGCTCGATTTATAATCTCGTAAAGCTCTACGGCGTGAAGGCGGACGAAGTACCGCAACTGTCCGATGCGAAGTACGGCGTGCGCTATTTCTGTCCGGATGGTGGCGACTACCATTTTGATGCCGAGCGGAACGAGGTTCTGTGCGGCGTACACGGCAACCGCGAACAATCGCACCAAAACCCGCAACCCGACCGCCAAGCGTCGTTCGCCCGCTTCATCGAGAGCATCGACGAGGTCGCGGCCTCGCTGCGGTTCCAAGATGATGCGCTGTTGACGACGGTGGAGATTGTGCGGAGCGCGACGGGGAAGAAATAGTCTAAATGGCCAAATCGCTTCACTTCGCAGAAAAGCTCTTGGTCCGGCGCGAAGCGGAGCCTGAGAAACGGACATCGTGGAGAAAGGCCCACTTCACCGTCCGGTACGAGGCCGGCCAGGTATGGGAGGTCGGGGGGCGTACGAGTTTAGTAGTTCCTCGTCGTCCGCAGCGGAAATCGGGCTCAGCAATGATCGGGCTCAGCGGTGATCGGGAACGGCGAGTGGGCGGTATATCTCCTCGTCGAACGGGTCGTCGCTGACGCGATAAACTTGGCCGTCGTGCAGGTACATTTTCTGTTGTTCCTCGGCGTTCATGGGCCTGGCTCCCACGCGGCCAA
>JANXOJ010000478.1 GCA_025353625.1 Planctomycetota bacterium
GTGTTGGCCAAAGAGGCCGTCGTTGCGGCCAAAGACCTCGGCGATCTTTTCCTTCGTGACGACGGTACGACGGTCGAGAACGGCAAGCCATCGTGAGAGAGAAAAGCGTCTGTGATTCGCTGAAAACTGCCGCTGCTACGATTTGGAGAATTTGGTATATCCTGGCGCATGAAAAAGCCCTTCCTGGCGATTTTGCAGCAAGCAAACCAGAAAGGGCCTTCTTTTTATCGCCAAGCAAAGGGCTAATACTAAAATCTTTACCTGACGCCGCGAAGTTTATCCGAAACCTCACGCGCGTCATAGACCAGATTGCACGCTAGCGCCACACTCGACAGTGCCATTCGTGCCTGTCACCTTGGCTCTCGCTCCTGGTTTGCCCCCCTGTTCAAATTGACCGGCTGCCGACACAATTAGCATTTGAAGTTGTAGGAGCCAGTCAACGTGGGCAGCAGACGATAGCCTTCTCGCCGCAAGGGCGGGTGGTTCACGGATGAGCAATTCATGGAATTAGCACTGACACCCTCGGGTCGAATCGCGGTGCAGCGGACGAGCGATTCGTCGGCAGTCGAAGCGGATCGAAAACTGGCGCATGTGGCCAAGGGGTTCGGCATCCATCAGGGGGAAGGGCTGTTTTTGCTGGCGACGGAGCGGTTTGATGGGCCGTTGCCGCCGGCGTTTTCCTATTGGCGTGCCTTTGCCGTTGGCTATGTGACGGCCCTTTGCCATACGCCCGAAATTGCCGGCATGGAATTGGAAGCAATCCCGCCGCCCACTTCGGGCGAATTGGCGACGTTGATCTTGAGCGTGCCGCCGATGCAAGGGGCCGAATATCTCGGCGAGAAAGTTCTCGTTGATATCTGGAACGATCTGGATGCCTGGGTTCGCGTTACCATCGCTGCCGACGGCGAGGGATTGTCGGGCTTCATCAAGCGCAGGGCACCGCTGTGGCATCAAGTCGGCCGCGTCTGCTTTCACCTGGCCGAAAACCGCCGCAGCGAGGAACACCCTTTCGCGTTTCTGGCAACCTATGCTCCCGGAGTGTCGTCCGGCTCCCGGATTCAGTATCAGCCGCTGAGCCGCGCCCTAAAGGAATTCGCCGGGTCCAAGAACCACCAAGCCCTGGTGCGGCTGCTCTCGCCGGTGGAATTGGCATCGAAACAAAGTCCTCTGGTCAAGGAATTGGTGGAGTCGGGCGACCTCTATCAACCGCTGGCCTGGACGCCGCACGAAGCCTATCGCTTCCTCAAAGACGCGCCGATCCTAGAAGAATGCGGCGTTCTCGTGCGGATGCCCGACTGGTGGAAGAAGCGTCCTCGCCCCCGCGTCGGCGTGACGATCGGCGACACGAAGCAGAAAAAGTTCGACGTCCACGGCATGCTCGATTTCAAAGTGCAACTGGCCCTGGGCGATCGGGAGATTACCGAGGCCGAATGGCGAGAATTGATGGCTGCCGACGATGGACTCGTCATGCTTCGCGGGCAGTGGGTCGAGGTCGATCGCCAGAAATTGACGGAAGCCCTCGATCGTTGGAAGCAGGTCGAGCAGCAGGCGGAGGAGGGCGTTTCGTTCTTGCAAGGCATGCGGCTCTTGGCGGGCGTTCCCGCCGATCTTAGCGAACGGGAGGGCGCGCAGGAAGACCGCGAATGGTCGTTCGTACATGCCGGTCAATGGCTCGGCGATGTGTTGGCGAAGATGCGCAGCCCGGAAAACCTGCAATCGACGGCGGTAGACGAAAACCTGAAAGCGACGTTGCGACCCTATCAGGCGGCGGGCGTCAATTGGCTCCGCTTCCTCTCTAGTCTGGGCCTTGGAGCCTGTTTGGCCGACGACATGGGACTCGGCAAGACGATCCAAGTTTTGGCGTTGTTCTTAGCGTTGAAGGCCCAAAAGAATGCGCGGCCCTCTCTCCTCGTGCTGCCCGCGTCGCTGCTTGGCAACTGGAAGAGCGAGATGGCCCGCTTCGCACCGACGCTCCGTGCCGCGTTCCTTCATCCGTCGGAAACGCCCAAGGAGGAGATCGAGCGCATTGCGGCGAACCCCGATCGCGCACTTCAAAACACGGATGTGGTTGCGACCAGTTACGGCATGTTGCTGCGGCAAGAGTGGCTCATCAAATTGCGTTGGCAGGTGGCCGTATTGGACGAAGCGCAGGCCATCAAGAACCCGGCCTCGCGGCAGACCAAAGCCGTCAAGCAAATTCAAGCCGATGCTCGCATCGCGCTCACCGGCACGCCGGTCGAGAACCGCTTATCGGACCTATGGTCTTTGTTCGACTTTCTCTCTCCCGGCTTGCTCGGCACGCCGACGAGCTTCAAAAAGTTCATCAAGACGCTGGGCGACCGCGAGGAGAACCGCTACGCACCGCTGCGAAGCCTCGTGCAGCCCTACATCCTGCGGCGGCTCAAGACCGACCGCCGCATCATCGACGATCTGCCCGAGAAAGTTGAAGTTCGCGCATATTGCGGGCTGAGCAAGCGGCAAGCGGCGATGTACGCCAAGATGGTTGAGGAATTGTCCGACCTGCTGGAGAGTGTCGAGGGGATAAAGCGGCGGGGGCTGGTGCTCGCCTATTTGATGCGATTCAAGCAACTCTGCAATCATCCCAGCCAGTTGTTGCGCGATGGCAGCTATGCTTCCGAAGAGAGCGGCAAGTTTGCACGGCTCACCGAGATATGCGAAGAGATTGCCTCTCGCCAGGAAAAGGTGCTCATCTTCACGCAGTTCCGCGAAATGACCGAGCCTCTGGCCGGGTTGCTGTCGCCGATCTTCGGACGTCCCGGACTCGTTCTGCACGGTGCTACGGCAGTCAAACGCCGCAAGGAACTCGTCGATCAATTCCAACGCGAAGATGGCCCGCCGTTTTTCGTCCTCTCGCTCAAAGCGGGCGGGACCGGTTTGAACCTGACCGCCGCGTCGCACGTCGTTCACTTCGATCGCTGGTGGAATCCGGCGGTCGAGAACCAGGCGACCGACCGGGCCTTTCGCATTGGGCAGAAACGCAACGTCTTGGTCCACAAGTTCGTTTGTCGCGGCACGATTGAGGAACGGATCGATGCCCTGATCGACGAAAAACGCCAATTGGCGTCCGAATTGCTGGAAGGGGGCGCGGAGAAAATGCTTACGGAAATGACCGATGCGGAGTTGATTTCGTTCGTGTCCCTTGACGTGGCGCGCGCCGGCGTGTAAACAATGGAGATTGATCGAGCCCTCGGCGATTGGCGTTTCACCCAGAGTCGGCGGCGACGGAATATCGATTCATCGTCGCCGCTGGCGACCGGTTCGACGAGGATAGACTAAGACTTCTCGAACATTTAAGGAGGATTGTTATGGGACACTATGGCGGTGGATACGGCGGCTGGGCCCCTTACGTGCCGGTCGCGCAGCGACGTCGCAACGCGATGAAAAAAATGGAGGCTTTGAAAAAGAAAGGCACCAACATCCAGCCGGTCACGATCGAGGGCAACAAGATCGCTAGAAGCTTCTGGGGCAAAGGTTGGTGCGATCATCTGGAGTCGTTCAGCGACTTCGCGAACCGCTTGCCGCGCGGCCGCTCCTACGTCCGCAACGGCTCGGTATGTCACATGGACGTCGCCCAAGGGGCGATCGAAGCGATGGTCTCCGGATCGGACCTTTACACGGTCAAGGTCAGCATCAAAACCTTGCAGGACAAGAAGTGGATTGCCATCAAGGGGCGCTGCGGAGGGCAGATCGGTTCGCTCTTGGAACTGCTCCAGGGCAAGCTTTCCGACCGCGTGATGGAGGTTGTGACGGACCAAAACGAAGGGCTTTTCCCGCTGCCCGGCGAGATGTCGTTCGCGTGCAGTTGCCCCGACTTTGCCAGCATGTGCAAGCACGTTGCTGCGGTACTGTATGGGGTCGGATCTCGGCTCGATACGAAGCCGGAGTTGCTATTCATGCTTCGCGGCGTCAATCACGAAGAACTCATTGAGGCCGACGCCGAGAGGGCCGTCGCAGCGGCAACGTCGCGCGGCAAGTCCCAACGGATTGCCGACGACGATATTGGCGCCGTCTTTGGCATCGAGATCGATACCGATAACGCCGCCGAGATTGCCGCAGCACCGTCCGGCAAATCTGTTCCAAAGAACAATCGCTCTAAAGCAACGCCGAAAAAAGCACCGCCTAAGAAGGCAACGACGAAAAAAGTAAGCGGCAAGGCGAAGATAAAAAAGAGCGTCAAGACGGCGACTGCGAAAAAGGCGACTGCGAAGATGGCGAATGACGTCGAGAAGCCTGCGAAGGACAAAACGGCTCAGAAGCCGACTGCCTCTCGCAGGAGGGCAAAAAGCGTTCCCGGAGATGCGCGAATGTCGTAGTTGCGGATTTACCCGCCACGCCGTGCGGTCGGTATCCGGTCTTGCACCGCTTGCACGGTCATTTCTTCGTGCCGCAGGGCCTCCATCGCCAAGACGGCCGCGTCGGCGGCTTGGATCGTAGTGATGCAGGGGATGCGGTGCGATGTAGCGGCAGCGCGGATGCGGCCTTCGTCGGTACGCGCGCCCTTGCCGCTGGGCGTGTTGATAATCATATTCAAGTCGCCGTTGAGAATGTTATCGAGCACGTTCGGGTGCCCCTGCGAAAGCTTGAGCAAACGCTGCACGCGAATACCGGCCGCCTCCAACCGCTCTGCCGTGCCGCGCGTCGCCAAAAGCTCGAAGCCGAGCTTCTCCAGCCGCCGCGCCAGATCGATCGCATGGTCCTTCGTCCGCTCGGCGACGCTGATGAAAATCTTTCCGCTCGTCGGCAGGATCGTGCCGGCCGCAAGCTGGCTCTTTGCAAAGGCGATCGAGAATCGCTCGCTGATGCCCATCACTTCGCCGGTCGATTTCATTTCCGGACCCAGTACGACATCGACGCCGGCAAACTTGGCGAAAGGAAAGACGGCCTCCTTAACCGATACGTGGGCGGGGATGGGGTCGCTCGTATAGCCCTGTTCGGCCAGCGTCACGCCGACCATGATCTTGGTGGCCGCTTTGGCGAGTTGCATACCGGTGGCCTTCGAGACAAAGGGCGCGGTGCGGCTCGCTCGAGGGTTGACTTCCAGGACGTAAACGACCGACTTGCCCTCCTCCTTCTTAACGGCGAACTGGATGTTCATCAGGCCGCGAACGTCGAGATGCCGGGCGAGTAGGCATGTGGCCGCACGGATTTCCGCAATGACCGCACTCGATAGGCTATAGGGCGGGATCGCGCAGGCCGAATCGCCCGAGTGAACGCCCGCCTCTTCGATATGCTCCATGATGCCCGCCACAACCACTTGCTGGCCGTCGGCGATGGCATCGACATCGACCTCCGTGGCATCTTCCAGGAAGCGGTCGATGAGGACCGGCTGCCCCTGGGCAACGACGAACGCCGCCGCCACGAAACGATCGAACTGGCTGGCATCGTAGCACAACTCCATCGCTCGACCGCCCAGCACGAAGCTCGGTCGCACGAGAACCGGATAGCCGATCTTGGCCACTTCGGTGCGAGCTTGGGCCATATTTCGGGCAATGCCGTTGGCCGGCTGTTTCAAGCCGAGTTTCACCAGCACCTGGGCGAATTTCTCGCGGTCCTCGGCGTCCTCTATCGTATCGACGCTCGTGCCAATGATCGGCACGCCGGCATTCGAGAGCGCACGAGCCAGGTTCAGCGGCGTCTGTCCGCCGAATTGCACGATCACGCCGTCGGGCTGGATGCGGTCGCAAATATTGAGCACGTCTTCGGTCGTCAGCGGCTCGAAGAAGAGCAGGTCGCTCGTGTCGTAGTCGGTGGAAACGGTCTCGGGGTTTGAGTTGACCATGATCGACTGGATGCCCAATTCGCGCAGGGCGAAGCTGGCGTGGCAGCAGCAGTAGTCGAACTCGATCCCCTGGCCGATGCGGTTCGGGCCGCCGCCGAGGATCATCACCCGCTTTTGGCCGGAGTTTTTGGGCGGGGTTTCGTCCTCATCTTCGTAGGTCGAATAGTAGTACGGCGTGTAGGCTTCGAACTCGGCGGCACACGTATCGACCGATTTGAAGGTCGCCACGATGCCGCGACGCTTGCGGTCGCTACGGACGTCCATCTCGGTCTCGTGAAGAAGCATCGCCAACTGCCGATCGGAAAAACCGAACTGCTTGGCCTCCCGCATCGTGGCATCATCGACGGCGGTCAAGTTCGCCAGGCCGCGCAGCTTCTCTTCGACCTCGACAATCTCCAGAAGGTTATCGAGGAACCAGGGATCGATGCCCGTCAACTCGTGGATTTCGTCGACCGTAACGCCATACTTGATCGCATAGCGGAGATACCAGACCCGCTGATCGTTGGGCTGCGTGAGCTTGGCTTTGACCTCTTCCAGCGACGGTTGATCGGCGGTTCCCCACAAGTCCTTGGCATCGCAACCGAATCCGAAGCTGCCGACTTCCAGGCCGCGGAGGGCCTTTTGGAACGACTCCTTGAAGGTCCGTCCGATGGCCATCGTCTCACCGACGCTCTTCATTTGCGTCGTCAGCACGGCGTCCGCCTCGGGGAATTTCTCGAAAGCAAAACGGGGTATCTTGGTGACGACGTAGTCGATGGTCGGCTCGAAACATGCCTTGGTCACGCGCGTGATATCGTTGGGCAATTCGTGCAAGCGGTAGCCGATGGCCAGCTTGGCGGCGATCTTGGCGATGGGGAAACCGGTCGCCTTCGAGGCCAGCGCGCTGGAGCGGCTGACGCGGGGGTTCATTTCGATTACGATCATGCGACCGTTTTTGGGATTGATGGCGAACTGAATGTTCGATCCGCCCGTCTCGACGCCAATCTCCCGCATCACGGCGATCGAAGCGTCCCGCATCCGCTGGTACTCTTTATCCGTCAGCGTTTGGGCCGGGGCCACGGTAATCGAATCGCCGGTGTGAACGCCCATCGGATCGAAGTTCTCGATGGAGCAGATGATGACGACGTTATCGTCTTTGTCGCGCATCACCTCCATCTCGTATTCTTTCCAGCCGATGACCGCCTCTTCGAGCAGAACCTGGTGCACCGGCGAGGCTTCCAGGCCGTTGGTCAGCAGGCGGTCGAACTCATCGCGGTTGTAAGCGATGCTGGAACCGGTCCCCCCCATCGTAAAGCTGGGCCGCACGACGCACGGCAGGCCGATTTGCGCCAGCACGCGGCGGGCCTCCTCAAGGTTTCGCACCGTCTCGCCCGTGCAGCATTCCAGGCCGATCTTCTCCATCGCTGCCTTGAACTGGTCGCGTTCCTCGGCCTTGGCAATCACCGCCGCGTTGGCCCCGATCATCTCGACGCCGTACTTCGTCAGCACGCCATGCTTATCGAGCTCCATCGCTAGATTCAAGCCGGTCTGCCCGCCGAGGGTCGGCAGCAGCGCGTCGGGCCGCTCGGCCTCGATCACTTTGGCGACGATCTCCCAAGTCAGCGGCTCGATGTAAGTCCGGTCGGCCATCTCGGGGTCGGTCATGATCGTGGCCGGATTCGAGTTCACCAGGACGACTTCATAGCCCTCCTCGCGGAGGGCCTTACACGCCTGGGTGCCGGAATAGTCGAATTCGCAGGCCTGCCCGATGATGATCGGGCCGGAGCCGATGAGCAGAATCTTCTTGATATCGGTACGTCGAGGCACGAAAGGTTCCTATTCAACGATCAGTACGTTCCAAAGGCTTCCGCCCCATTGGGGGGACGGGGTGCAGTGTAAAATCCCTCCAGTCTAACATGGCAGTGGGTGGTGGGGAAGTGGGTGGTGAGCGAGTCGGAGAGGGGGGGCACGTTTCGCTTTGCGAATCATTGCGGGAGAAAACGGGACGGGTCTAAATTATGGTTCATCCGTCTCCAGAATGCGCCGGGCGTCAGCATGGGGATTTTCAAGGTATATGTCCGGTGACCAATGGTACTTACCTACTTTCCGCCCACTAGCGATACAATGGAACTTTCTGGAGAAACGGAGTCACACTCTGCGGGGACGCAGCCCGACAAGGGATACCCAACTCTCCGGTGTGTCCACGGCGCGTTCAGGCCCCTGATGGTTCTCGTCTCGTCAGGCCATTTTCTTGAACCCCATTGGACACCGGAACCATGCCAGAAAAAAATCTAGTGGCGAAGCCGCTTATTAGGTAACGGCTTCCGTCGGCGCGCATCAGGCGGATGAACCCAAATAGAATTACCGCAGAGGCCTCGGAGGTTCGCAGAGGAAACTCTCGTTCTATCTCCTCTGCGAACCTCCGCGTCCCCTGCGGTTCATTTCTGATTCATCCGTCTCAAGAATGCGATGGGCTTCGCCCGGTGATTTTCAAGGCATAAGTCCGGTGTCCAATGGTGGTTGTCTGCGATTCGATGATTCGAACACAATGGAGTCTGTCTGGGGTATCGGAGTTAGACTCAGCGGGGACGCAATATGGCAAGGGATATCCAGGCTCCAGTGCGCCAATGGCGGCTGAGGCCCCGACTGGTACTTGATCGGCCGGGGCCGTTTTGAGAATCCCATTGGACACTGGACATATTCCTCAAAAAATCCTCGCGGCGAAGCCGCTGACTGCATAAAAACTTACGTCCGCGCACTCTTCAGTCGGATGAACCGGAAATAAAAGGCAAATTCCAAATTCACGACGGCGAGAACCGCCTGCTCTCGGCCTACGACAACTACAGTCAGCACGTCGTCACCCGCGATCTGCAAGGCCTGGCTCGTCAGCGTTTGTCGCTAAGAATAGCATTCAACTGAATAAGTCATCGGTAAGCGACGCGGCCGTTGGCAGCAGAGGATCGGAAGTCGGCGGATCGGGTGGCGGTACTCCGTTTAAGCAATGCAGCCCTACACCGCGCGTATCGGGGGAGCCGCTGGCACCAACGGCCCCAAGTGCTTTTCCATTCTATTCAACGTCGTTCCAACTTGGCCCTCATCTTGGCAATAGCCGAACGGTGCAATTCTTTGTTATTTTCGGTCATCCCATCCTCGATGAAGTCATAGCTATCGCGTTCCAATGCCTTCAATGCCAAGTCGGAAACGTCGCCTGGGCATTCTCCCTTCACTTTCAGTATTGCGAAGGCCAAAGCAATGATGGCCTCGTTGGACACGGACAGTTCCATTTGTTGCATTTCCGCCGACTTCATGATTTCATTCTCGTCGGTCAGATTCCAGTCTATCGGCACGATACCCCAACTCGCAAATAGGCGGTCGAGAAAAGTCATAGGAGGCGCATGGGCATTGCGTTTGGCCCACTCTTGATAGTCCGCAAGCAAATCGGCCCCCGTGTCATTGCCGTGCGGCGCGAAATCGTCTGCACAGTCCCAGAAGAACGGATCATCGAGGATTATCCTTGCGGTCGGATGGAACTTGTCCCACTCCACGTCCCCCTGTTCCCACCAATTTTTTTTGGCCCGTTCAGCCAAACGCTTCTCTTTCGCCTGGGCACAAATGGCAGCTACCTCCTCTTCGGAGGCGAATCCCTGAGTTAGAAGTCGTGTAGCATCGGCCATGAAACGAGCGTAGTCGAAGTCGTCGCTCTTCTTCAACCTCCTTTCAATCAAGGGTAGGATAGTCACGAACTCCCTCGCCGCCGCATTGATTGTCTCGATGGTCCAACTTCGGCTTTCCTCCTCCTCGGCAGTCATTACCTTGCTCTCGAATTCGATTCTGAGCTTCTTGCGCTTGCGATGAAATGCAATCTTGGGCAGCTTTGTGAGGTATTCGTGATGCTGTGTGTACAATCCTAGCATTGTACGGAAGCGCTTGTACGTGGCGTTCCGCAAATAGGCTTCAAATTCGAAAGTCTGAATCGCCTCGCCATAGCGGTCGAGGCGCAGTTCAAGGAGATTGCCAATTGGCGAGTACACATTGCTCCCGCCGTATTTGTTATGCCAGCGGCTAAAGAAGAAGAATTCCATGTGATCGGCATCCAGTATCCAGGCTTCAATCGTCAGATAAGGTTGTTGTGGCCGCAGTCGCCTTAGCCTTGTGCAGTAGGCACCACAATCCTATGGCGGCCAAGCTCGCGCCGAGAAAATAGCTCGTCATGATAGGAAATTCGATTTCACTCAGGATTGAGCATAACCCAGGGAAAGGTGGGAAACGAGTGGGGCTCGGGGGTAGGCGGCTTTTCTTCCTCCCGCGTGAAGTGCCATTGCCGCAAGAGCGTCCGCCCAGTGAAGATTGCCATCGACGAGATTTCCGGGGGCAGGAAATGTGTCAGGAACCGATTAGATCGATTCCTGACACGTTTTCTGGCTATCGCAACAGAAGTAGGCATCAACCTGCGACTGCACGCCTAGCCGCGCCAGCTTTTGGGCGACATTCCGTGCCGCCGCAATGTTACGAAGTCGGGCCTTGAGCTCGATGTTTCGCACTTTCGCTCAAAATGCGTGATCGCCGCCGACGATCCCGGTGGCGTGTTCGACGAAGTAGAAGCTGGTCGTATAGGGTGAATCGGACACCATCGTACACCAGCCGGGCAATCCGCCGAAGAATTCCGTTAATTCGCGATCGCCCTTAACGCGGATGACCGCAGCCTCGTTTGGCGTCAATACAATCGTCCGTTGCAACGACTGGCAATCGGCCTCGCGATAAAAGGCAACCTGAATAGTCGCCGTCCGTTTGTGGTCGATCGCCGCCGAGCCGTTGAGAATCCAGATCGAGGGATTGCCTTGGTCCGCCAACAGCGGTGCCCAACGGAAGGTTCGATTTTTCTTCTCGGATGCGGGGTCGA
>JANXOJ010000496.1 GCA_025353625.1 Planctomycetota bacterium
TAAAGATATCCGGCGCACGCTGCTCGAGCGTGTTGTAGGTACTTTCAAAGTATTGCAGGATAGCGGGTGCAGATACATCGTAGCCCGATGCATTCCGAACGGGGCACGCCAAGCTGGCCAAAGCCAAGGCAAAAAGCCGCAAGGAAGGGCACGCCACGGCATATAGCTGCCTCGCCCAGATAACAAATAGCCGGGACGTTCGATTCACTAAGCCAACCCCCTCTACTTGCGTATCGCGAAATGCACGCACGAGCAACCCAGTCGATCCTACCACTATAACCGATTCAAACCACCGATACAACCAATGCTTTTGCCGCTACCTAGTCATCTTGCTCCGCGAAATGAAAAAACGCGTATCTTTTTAGCGGAGTGGAAATGTTTATTCGTGGGGCAGGTTTTCAACCTGCCCAGAATTCAGGCAGGTTAAAAACCTGCCCCACGAAGTAATCTGCCTCGAATTTACTTCACTCCGGCAAAGTGTTACAAAAACGCTCTTTATTGATCTTTGAGCCGAATCGAAGAATTGACCACATCGGAGCGAGACGCTTGCTTAGCCCCCCCGGCAGCCGTTGATTTGCTGGAAAACGTCCCCCCCAAATCATCATTCGGCCGCTCCAACCGTCAGCGTGCTGGATTTTTCTAACGGTGGGGTCGATGGAGACTAAGGGGCGTTGTCGCCATCCTGATGGGAAATCCTACCTACAGACCTAGAGACGAGCGTGGCCCAAGGGCTATCAATTACCCTGAATCTCCTCACCGAGACCGATAATGAAGCGGCCGATCGGGTGCTCATTCCCGCGCTCGATTCGCCCGACGCGGCCATCCAGGAAGGGGCTTTGATCGCTCTGCTAAAGCGTCGCACGACCACCGGCGGCAAGGAAATCCTGGAACGTATGGCGCGGATGAAGCCGGAGTGGAAAACGATTATCCGCCAGCATCGCGGCCGGCTCACCAGCACGCTTCGCGATGCGGTGTTGGGCATGGACCCCGTTCAATGCGAGAACGGCTGCCGCGCGGCGGCCGCGTTTTGCGACTACGACATTGTACCCACGCTTCTCAGCGCGCTCGATGGCCCGGCGCGGCCCAGCACCGAGCTCGTTGCCCAGACCATTCTGGAATTGGCTCAGGCACTTTATGAAGAGCTTTCCGGCACCCAAGAGACCGGCGATCGACGTGATCCGCAGATGATTCGGCGTTACGTACTGGGCAGCTTGGAGTCGGGCGTGCAACGCTTCGCACACCACCGACGCCGCGAGGTCGTCGAGTCCTTTCTGCTCCTCGTCGCGCGCGATAACGCGACGCTCCGACAAATCCTCGGCAATCCCGGTCACGCGGCCTACGCAACCATCATCGAACTGCTCGGCAAGAGTATGCTGCGCGGCGTCGTTCGACTGCTGCTCAATTTCCTCGACGACCCCCATGCGCCGATCGCTGCGCTCGATGCAATTGCCGGTCGCGGCGATGCACGCTTCGTGCATTACCTGATGCGTAAGATCGGTCGCGAGCCGACAACGGTTATCGCCAACAACCTCAAGAAGGTGACGTCGATCGCTTGGCTGAGCGATTGCCGACGCCTGATGGAACAGCTCGATGACGCAGGCCAGCATGCGGCGGTTCGATTTACGATGGTTTCCGCCGTTCCTCGTCCGCACGCCTTCAAACTGATTGAATCGATGCTGCTGCACGGAAAACCGGAAGGCCGACGAGAAGCGGCCCGTGCGCTGGCCGAATTTCAAAACGCCGATGCCAACATCCTGGCGATGCGAACGTTGGCCGACCCCGATCCGCAAGTGCAAGCCAACATCATTGCTCAGCTTCGCGGTCGCGGCATACCGGGCATCGTGCCCAGCTTGCTGGAAATGGTGGAGAGTTCCCATCCGACCGTCCGCAAGGCGGCACAGGAGAGTTTGGCCGAGTTCAGCTTCAAGCGGTATTTGGCGGCCTTTGACGCGCTCGATGAGGAGGTCCGGCGCACGACCGGTTTGCTCGTTAAGAAAATCGACGATGCCGCAACGACGCTCTTGTGCGAGGAACTGAAGTCGCCCGTCCGCACGCGACGACTTCGCGGGCTGGCCATCGCTCGTGCGATCGATTCGATAGCGGAGCTGGAATCGGCGGTGATTGCAATGCTCAAGGACGGCGACCACTTGGTGCGTTCGGAGGCGGCCCTTGCCTTGTCCGCGACGATCAGTGTGGAGAGCATCGCGGCACTTCAAGACGCCTTGAGCGACACGAGCGAAACCGTTCGACAAGCGGCCGAGCGAAGCCTCCAAGAAACCGTACATTCAAGAAAGCATCGCTAGGCAAAAACATGGCCGGATACAACTGCATCCTATTTGCCGAACGAGGACATTTGGACGGTTTCGCCGCAGGATTGCGCGGCCACGACGCGGGCAATCGTTCGGAGGTGATGGTGAGCCTGCTCATCGCGGCAGTGCTAATTGGCGCGCTTTGGGCGTTGTCGCGCCTCTGGGCTTGGCGGCAGCGGCGAAGCGTCCACAGCCCTCGGCAACTCTTCCTAGCCCTGTGCAATGCGCACACGCTTTCAAAGTCCGATCGCCGGCTGCTTTGGCGGCTGGCGCAATCGCAGCGGCTGACCGATCCGGCGCAACTTTTTCTGGCCGCCGAACTCTGGCAACCGCCGCGCATGGGAGCTGCACTCGTGGGCCATGCCGCGCGACTTGAACAACTACATCGGCAGCTTTTTAGCGACATCCCCAGATCGATCGACCCCGAACCGCAGCAGCGGCCCGTACGGAAATCCAAGCAAGGACCGGCCCCGACACCGCCGTTTCCCACGGTCCCCGCACCGACGCTCGATATGCCGCCGTGGACGGTTGGGAGTTAGGGAGGCGTTACGGTTCAGGGGCGGCGCATGCAAAGAAAACGCCGATCTCCATTAAACGGGAGAAGGGCTGAGGGCGAGGGAATATCGGATGAACTTTCGCGGTTTTTTTCCTGGACCGATTCATCGGCTTCGGCACATTGTTCGTCGCCTGAACCCGAATCCGCAAACGCTACTTCCGCCTAATTTCCACCGAAGCCGCTGTCCTCAGCCTTCGGTACGGTGTCCTTCTTAGCCGCACCACTTGCGGGCGCACCCGTTCCGCCGGCCGCACGGGCCTTTGCGGCACTGGCCGCTTTGGAGACATCGCCGGCCGTCGTGCCGTGGCCGAAGTGTTCGATGGAACTCGTCTTCTGGTAGCCCATTCGCTGTTTGAACTCCGAAAGCGGCATGTGCTTCACCGCAAGCCGGTCGGCATCGTTGATCATGTCGGTATACTTTTTGTAGAGTGAGCTCTTGGGGTCCACCGTTTCGCCGAGGACCAGGAACCGCGTGTTTGCCGTAATTTCGCCGGTTCGGTTGCCCTGCTCGTCGAGCTCGGCATCGACGACACCGCCGTTCATGGTGATCAGGCCGCGAACCGTTCCCAGTGCATTGCGACCGTCTCCATCGAGGTTCATAATACCGGCCAAGGCGAAATGGTTCTGCTCGCCCGGCGACCAGAGCGGGGTATGGATCTTGTCGCCCGGCATGATGGGATCGCTGATCTTGTCGTCGAGAATGCGAGCCTCGGCGGAATGGTCGCCGATGATTCGCGTGACTTCAATCGTGGCTTTGCGAACGGCTTTGGCAACGTCGGTCGAGTCTGCCGAATAGACGCCGAACTTGATCTGCCGTTCCAGCGAGTCGGCCCGACCGCGATCGATCCAGACCGTGTGGTTCCCGGCGTTGACCCACTTGATCTCGCCCGACGGGATGTCGATATTGGGCCGTTCGAGACCGCGAATTTTTTCGATGGTTCCCTTCAGAGCCTTGCTCGTCTCGGCATTCGCCACCTGAGCCGCTTTGGCCACCGTTTCGGCTTTGGCGACCTGCGTTCGCGACGCTACTTTAATCGTCTCCAGCGTGGCTCGCTCATTGGCTTCATCGGCTTGGGTCTTGGAAACGGCTTCGTTATAATCGGTTTGAATCTTTGCCACGCGAGCATCAACCTCGCTGAACTTGCCGCTCAACTGCGTCATTTGTGCATCCTTGGCCGCCTCGCGCAACTCGAAGCGCCCCTGGAGATCCTGCAACGTCGATTTGAGCTTCAAGATTTGGCCCGTCCGGTCGTCGATCGTCTCCTTCATGCGGGCTAGCAGGGGGCTATAAAAAAGAACGTCGCCGGGAAAGTTCTGGGAGTAGCTCTTCATGTCCTTGTCGAACTGCTCGGTAATATCTCCGGTGGTCCGCTCGGCCATGCCGATGATCCGCTTCAACTCGGTACACTCAGCCTCCTTGGCGGCTTTGTCCTTTTGGGCATCGGCGACACTTGCTTCGGCGGCCTTCGTCGCCTTCAGGTTCGTATCCGCCTGCTGGTGATAGATATACGTTGTCACGCCCAGAATAACGCAGAGCATGACGAAGATAATCAATGAAATTTGCAGACCTTGACTTTCGCGAGCCATCGCTACAACCTCCTACTTTTGCCCTGAGAAACCACCTAAATCCATTGTAATTTCTGGGGGGTGGGAAGTCAATGAAAAGGTAGGGGTTAGGTCTTGGGCCTTGGGACTTGGGTCTTGGGGACGGGGATTCGGCCCAATTGGACGTTTTGCTTCGGCACGGAATACCACTTTATCGGCTAATGATTCTTAAGCGGTGGATTTGCTACCTCTCCGCGACCGACGCTAGAAAATAGGGAGTTTGCTGCCGCGCCTTGCCGCTTTACAGCGGAAAACTTGGCAACGAATGCGGAATTGGCACCTGCGATGCCGATAGAACCACTTGCAAAGTGAGCCAACATTTGTAAAATCTATGGGGTCGCTCCCGAAGCGACCGCACGCCTCCTTAGCTCAGTTGGTAGAGCAGATGACTCTTAATCATCTGGTCGAAGGTTCGAGTCCTTCAGGGGGCACTGGGGATTTGGGTAAGATGAGGCAGTAAGTGTCTTGGCTTGACTAAACCCCTTATTTTGCAGTGGGTTACGTCGATTTTTGAACGGTAGACAACCCTTGCCATCCGGTGTCTGCGCCGCTTTGTGCGCCACTGTCTTGTCCTCTAGCACGCCTGATTGCGCGCCGCCTGTTGTGCCGGTGCCGTCGGTCGGGTTCGCGGCGGCGGTGAAGTCCTGGTCCCGGATCTGAAGGTAAAACGCTTCTTGGCGTCCAGACCCGCGTTACCAGGCCAATTGCAAACCAAATGGATCGGAAGTAGAAAAGGTGGCGGAAACGGTTATTGGACGAGAGGGGATCGTTTTGATAATCTTTCCGCATGGGAAGACCAAGCGAGAAGTGAACTGAGGCACTGTATTTCGTATCTTCAAGCCTGCCAATTCGCGGATCATGATCTCTAAAACCAGAACGACGGTTCCCGACATTTTTTCTTCGTCGAATCGGATGAAAATCCGGTCGTTCCCAAGCATTTTGGTGTTGGTTCTCTTCGTGGTTTTTTGTTGCGGGGCGGTCGAGGCTGAGAATTGGCCTGGCTGGCGCGGACCTCGCGGCGATGGCAGTAGCCTGGAGAAGAACCTCCCCAATCACTGGAACGGTCCGCGCGGCGAGAATATCGCCTGGAAGGTTGAGCTTCCCGGCGTCGGACATGCTTCGCCGATCGTATGGGGCGACCGCATTTTTATCGTCAGTTGCCGTGAAGAAACGGAGCAACGGATTTTGCTCTGCCTCGACCGGGCCAGCGGCCGCACGCTCTGGGAAAAGGAGGTGCTTCGCGCTCCCATCGAACGGAAGAACCAACTCAATTCGTGCGCCTCAAGCACGCCAACCACCGATGGCAAGCTCGTTTACGTAACTTTTTTTGAGAGCGATCCGAAAGCACCCGTAAACACCGTAGGCACCAAGTACGTCAATCAACCTGCCACGCCGGGCTGGATGGTTGTGGCCGCTTACGATTTCGACGGCAACCGTCGCTGGATCGTCCGCCCCGGCGCATTCAACAGCACGCACGGCTTCTGTAGCCCTCCGTTGCTATTTGAAGACATGGTCATCATTAACGGCGACCACGACGGCGATTCGTATCTCGTGGCCTTGAAGCAGTCGAGCGGCGAGACGGTTTGGAAAGTCCCCCGCAAAAACCGCATTCGCAGCTACTGTCCGCCGCTGATTCGCCAGATCGAGGGAAAGGCGCAGATGGTGCTATCCGGTGCGGGGTGCGTTGCCAGCTACGATCCGCACAACGGAAAGCAACGCTGGATCGTCGAAGGCCCAACCGAGCAGTACGTCGCATCGCTGGTCTACAACGGCAAGTTCTTCTTCATGACCGCCGGCTTTCCGACCTACCACGTCCTGGCCATCCGGCCCGACGGAGAGGGCGACGTCACAAAGACGCATGTGGTCTGGCAGACGACGAAGGATTGCGCGTACGTCCCGTCGCCAATTGTCGCCGGCGACGACAAATACTTGTTGGTGATTGCCGATCGCGGCATCGCCACTTGCTTCGACGCCCAGTCGGGCGAACGCCATTGGGCCGAGCGGGTTGGCCCGCATTTCAGCGCGTCGCCGGTTGGCGCGGACGGAAGCGTCTTCTTCCTTTCGGATCGGGGGATAACCTCCATCGTTCGACCGGGACCGAAATTCACCGCGATCGCCAAGAACGAGTTGGGCGAGGACTGCCGCGCTTCGCCGGCCATTAGCGATGGCAGAATCTACATTCGCGGGGAAAAGAACTTATACTGCATTGGTGGCGGAAAATAGGGATCGATTGTGAAACTCGTTCATCTCCACTGCATGGGGGCGTTTGCAGTTCAATAATCCATCTCGCGTAAGAGCAAAACGAATATGAAACTTCTTTCGCTCATCCCCTTCGCTTTGATTGCTCCGTTGGCGTCACTTGCCGCCGACGCTCCCTCCGGCAATGCGACGATTCGCGGGGCAGCCGGGCCTTCGGAAATTGTCGTTACCACAACCGCCCGGCTGGCTGGGGCGATTCATTCGTTGACCTGGAACGGGCGGGAGTTCATTGACTCGTTCGATCATGGGCGGCAGATTCAGTCGGCATCGAACTTCGACTGCGGCTCGCCGATTAGCGGGGAGACGTTCAACCCGACCGAGGCCGGCTCCCGGCGCGATGCTACCGGCGACAAAACGACCAGCCGCCTACGGAACTTGCACGCTAAAGGCAATGCCATCGAGACCACGACGCAAATGGCCTTTTGGCTGGCCCCGGGCGAGAAGTCGGGGCCAAATCTTGCCAAGAATACGACGCTTCTATCCGACCACTTGCTTACGAAGCGCGTCCACATCGGGATCAAGAACCTGCCCCACGTGATTGCCTACGATGTCGCCTTTACTTTGCCGCCCGGCGAACGCCATACCCGCGCGGTCTTCGAGGCGTTGACCGGATACATGCCGCCGACGTTTGAAACTTTCCAACAGTTCAATCTAAAGACGGGCGAATTGGAACCGCTTTCGGATGGTCCGGGTGAAGGTCCGAATCCAGTCGTTTTCAGCGTGCCCAGCGGAAGCCATGCGATGGCCATTTTTGCGCCGCCGCAGCCAGCCAAAAATACCAGAGGCCCAAGCTACGGACGCTTTCGGTTTCGTGCGGAAAAGGTCGTGAAATGGAACTGCGTCTTTCGCGTAGTCGATAAGAACGGCATCGCGCCGGGCAAGTACGCCTTTTCCACGTTCGTCGTTGTTGGCGATCTCGATACGGTGCGCGATTCGTTGCGAGCGTTGCGGCCCTAACGTACTCACCTCGCGGAGCGCGATGCGTACCTCGACCGCACGAGCAGCGCAATCGCACCGGCGGCGAGCAGTGCGAGCGTCGACGGCTCCGGCACGACGCCGAACTGGCTGGTGTGATCCAAGACGGCCCACACGCTGTGTGCGGCCGTATCGACGCCGTAAGTGCCTAGGCCCATGCTATCGTCCCAGGGCAGGACGCCGGCAAAGTGGTGGTCGGTGCTGCCGAAGTTGCCGACTACGGCCAATTCCCAAACGTCGTCGCTCGTTCCGGCAAGACCGTCGGCACCCAGGTTGAGGTAGTCGAGATTGATCACGCCAGCCAAGGCGGCCTGAGTCTCGCTCATGCCCGTGCTCGCGGTGATTTGCTGCGGATCGTACGTCATTTGAAGGACGTAGGTGTCGGTATGCAGGCTGCCGTTGTGCGTTTGATTATCGACGGGCACCAAGCCCGAGAGATCGACAACATCGCCTAGGACGCGATCGCCGCTACCGGCGCCGCCGGACGCAGGGGCTCGCCAAGCCATGCTGACGGTCGATGGCCCCGAGGCGGTGCCCGATAGGATCGATGCCGAAGTGCCGTCGCCGCCGGTACCGGTGGTCTGCGATTGCAATCCGGCAAGACTGCCATCCTGGAGTATCGATGCCGTCAGCGCGGGTCCGAACGCGCCGCGCGAATTGGTTTGATCGGCGACGGCCTGGCCGACCGTTCCCTTGAGAACGATCGAAATAGCACCGTTGTTGTTGCTGCCCGCTCCGGGAAGGGTGCTGTCGTCGACGAGCTGAATCGCGTCGAGGGTCAAGGTTTTTTGGCCGATGGCGGTGGCGTGGCTCGTATCGAAGCTTGCCGAATAGGTGTTGCCGTTACCTGCCGCAAGGCCGTTGAAGGCAGCGAGAGTCGTGCTCAACGCGCTATCGCCGCTGGCCGAGAAGCCGGTAAGTTTCAAATTGGCGGTCAACGCGGCCGTGGTATTTGCCGCGCGATTGTAAATGGTGAAGCTTTGCGTGGGCGAAGGGGCACCGGTCAGAAGATTGCCGAAGTCGATCGTTTGAACGGTCTGGTTCGATGTGGCGGCCAGCGACGCATTCGCGTGGTCCATCACGGTGATCGTCGCACTGGCCGAAATATCGGTCGCCGCCGAAGCACCGGGCAAGGTGTGGTCGTCGCTCACGGTGAGCTTGATCTGTTGCGCGTTGGTTCCAAGAGTGCCGGTGTTTAGCGCGGCCGAATACGACTGCTGCGAGCCGGAGGCCACCAGTTTGCTGCCCGTCGATCCGCTTACTCCCGGCCCTAGTGCGTTGACATCGAGCGCGGCCCGCGAGTTGTCGTTGGGGCTGCCATTGGTTAGGACCAAACTGGCTTGGATGGCGGCGGCCCCGACAATCACCGTCTGCTGGTCGCCGCCGACTACCGCCAACGCAGGCGCGGCGTGATTGAGAACGGTCAACGTTGCCGTCGTCGATTGGCCGTTATTGGAAGCGTTGGGATCGGTGGCGATGAAACCAATGGTGTGCGTTCCAACGACGGTTGAAGTGGCCGCTACCGTATGCGACTGGGTTGCACCGTACGAAAGCGTGCCCGAGGAAGGCGCAGGCGAATTGAGCGTCGCGTTGCCGCTCAGCACGCTTGCCGCAAGCGTATAGTTCAAGTTTGCGGAAAACAGTCCGCCGGCGTTCGTCGCGACCGTGCCCAATGTGCCCGTGCCGCCGGTGATGATCGTGGCGTTGGTGCTGCCGTTGAAGCCGATGACCGCTGGCAGCGGCGTATAGAGCGACCCACTCAGCGCGTATTGCCCGATGTCGCCGTAATTACCCTGGCTCTCGGCGGCGATGTAGTAGCTGCCGGCGGCAAGATTCAGCGAGAGCGTTTCATCGAGACTGGGCGCGGCGTTCGATGCGGGCGTTGCAGCCGTTGCCACAAGGACGCCGCTGGAGTTAAACAGTTCCAATTTGCTATCGAGGTTTCCGATCGTGATTGCCGAACCACTGGAATCGATATATCGAGCTGAATTCATGTTGATCGTCGCCTGACCGCCGGGCGTCGAGAACGCATAGAAGTTGCGATCGCTCGTCGTACGGAGGATCCCCGAGCCGGAGAGGATTCCGCTGGCGACCGTTGCCGGGGCCGCAGTGGCCATACTCATATTCGCCGGTGCCGCACGGTAGCCAAAATTCTTCGCGGCGAGAACGCTCAAGTCGTCTTGAATCCTATTGGAACCTTGATTGCTCGGGCCATTCCACCACATGCCGCGGTCGGCATAGTAGCTATTGCCCATGATCGGCGACGAATAGCCGGCACCCGCGCCGGGGCCGGTGCCCGGATAGTTGCCAAAACTATATTCGGCCGTCTTCGTCGTGCCGGTATACGAGCTTTGATGGTTCAGACCGAAAAGGTGCCCCGGCTCGTGCGTGGCGGCCTCACCGACATACTTGGGCCTGCCGTTGGCAAGGTAGTAGGGGAAGACGAAGGCCGTGTTGCCGCCGTATCCCGTTACGTAGGAATTGACGTAGGCCAGTCCGCCCGCTGGAGAGCCGTACCAGCTTCCGTTGCCGCCGATGACCACTTGGGCGGAATCGTTGGCAACAAAATGCTGACTGCCAGGGTTGATGGTAGTGACGTCGATGTTGAAGGCCGAATACTTCTCCGACACCCGCGCCCAAATTTGTTGGATCGAGTCGAGCTCACCGGCACTAAACGTTGTCGGGTCGCCGTCTTGATCGTAGGCCGGCGTGGTGCCGGGAGCATAGGAACCCCAGGTAGCGATCGTCGCCCCGGTGAAGTTCATATAGAGCTTGTGGCTTGCCGTCGGATTGCTACTCAGAAGGGGAACT
>JANXOJ010000516.1 GCA_025353625.1 Planctomycetota bacterium
ACGCGTTGGTCGAGCTATGCTGCTGGGACACGCCGCAAACCGAACTGAGCGACCGCCGCGCACGCTCGTGGGACAATCCTGATCGCCGTCCCTCCCATGCCGACCGTCGCCGCTCAATTTCGCGGCAAATGCTGCAAAAACAATTTCTCGCCGTTCTGCCCAACACGCCCGACAGGCGTAAATTCCGCAACCTGATTGCAACCCTTCTCAGCCTCTGTGTACAATCGATCCGTCCGATCTGAAATCGGAGAACGATGCCCTAAAGTGCAGTTTAAAATGAGACGTTAGTCTGGATGACCTCATGGAACTGGAAGCCACTGTGGTCTTATTTCTGGCCGAATATTGGAAGGAATGGGAACTTGAACAATCGCACGAAAACGTAGATAATGGCCGGTGCATTGTTTTTTACCCTCCTTTGAAATCAACCCCCCACGAGAGTCTACCGATGAAAGTTGCCACGATCGTCACCAATAAAGGCACCATTAAAGCCGAGCTTTATGCGGACAAGGTTCCGAAAACAGTCGCCAATTTTGAGAAGCTGGCCGCCAAAGGTTTTTACAACGGCCTGAAGTTCCACCGTGTGATCGCGGATTTCATGGTCCAGACCGGCTGCCCCCTCGGCACCGGCACCGGGGATGCGGGATATAAGTTTAACGACGAGTTTCACAAGGAGTTGATCCACGCCGGGCCGGGCGTTTTGTCGATGGCCAATTCCGGCCCCAATACGAATGGCTCGCAGTTTTTTATCACCCATGTGGCTACTCCCTGGCTCGACGGCAAACATTCGGTCTTTGGTAAGGTGGTTGAAGGGCAGAGCGTGGTCGATGCAATCAAGCAGGGCGACAGCATGACGAAGGTCACCGTGGCCGACGAACCGGCGAAGAAGTAGCCTCGTCCGTCCCGGTAGGGCCGACCTTTGGAATCACAACCATGCAATGGATGCGGGCACTGTTTTTCGTACTTATACGGTTCTTAACGCAGTTCCGATATCGGGTCCGCGTCGAGGGACTGGATAAACTCCGCAACCTCAGCGGGCCGACGTTGGTCATGCCCAACCACCCAGGGCTGATCGATCCGCCGTTGGTTTTGTCGAACGTTCGTATCCCCGGCGGGCTGCGGCCGATCGTCACCACGAGCATGTACCGAAAAGCCGCGCTCTACCCGATGATGCGGCTGGTTAACGCCATCGAGGTGCCCGACTTGGCCGAGCAGAGCCGCGATGCCCTCTCGCAGACGCTCACGATGATCGATGCAATCGCCGACGGGCTGAATCGCGGCGAGAGTTTTTTGATCTATCCGGCCGGTCGCACGGAACGTCGCGGGATCGAAGAGATCGGTGCCACGCGGGCCGTTGCCGATCTGCTGGAACGCTGCCCGCAAGCCAACATCGTGCTCGTACGCACGCGCGGGCTGTGGGGCAGTATCTTCACGTTTGCTCCGACCGGCGATCAACCGAACTTGGAGCGATGCGTCGTGCGGGGCTTTGGCTGGGTAATCGCCGCGCTGGGCATCTTCCTGCCGCGACGCAATGTGACGATGACCGTTGAGCGGATCGAACGCAGTGCCTTGCCGGGCATTACTCGCGACAAGCTCAATCCGTTCCTCGAGCAGTGGTATAACCGCGACGCCCCCGAAAAGCCGGTCTTTGTGCCGTTCAGCCACTTATTCGGACCGCGCAGCCACGATTTCCCCGAACCGGAACAAAGGGGTCAGATTGATTTATCGGCGATTCGCCCCGCCACTATTCGCGCCGTCAACGAACTGGTCGAGGAACGGCTAAAGCGACCGCTTGCGACGGAAGAGAATTCGGCGGAAATGCTGCTCGAAAAACTAGGGCTCGATAGCCTCGAACGGATGGACCTTGCCCTTCACATTGAAGACCGCTTCGGTTTTCGTAGCGATAAGGTTGCCGATACGCTGGGCGAACTTTGGGCCTTGGCCGAAGGGCAATTCTCCAGCGGCGACAAAAAGCCCGAATTGGCCCCGGCTGCGTGGAACGTCCCTGCAACTTCCAAGGAACCGCCTGCCGTGCTGGGCGATACCCTGGCCGAAGTCTTTGTCCGTCGCGTGCTGAAGACGCCGAATGATATCGTCGCGGCCGATCGCATGTCCGGCGTACTGAACTATCGAAAACTTTACGTCGGTGCCCACTTGATGGCTCGGCGGTTTCGAGTGCTTGAATGTATTGGGCACTCTCCGAGAACCGTCTTCCAAGCCCCTCTCCCGCTTACCGAGGAGGGAAAACGTGAACGTGACGGCAGACGGAGTGTGCCTAATACTTTGGATTGCGTCGGCGTGCTGCTACCCGGCTCGGTTGCTGCGGATGTGGTGTTCTTTGGCCTGCAACTGGCGGGCAAGGTTCCCGTGCTGCTGAACTGGACGACCGGCCCGGCCAATTTGGCCCATGCCGTCAAGACGCTCGGGATCGGCCGTATCGTTACCTCAAAGAAATTGATTGACCGGCTCGGCATCCAGATTGAAGGGGCCGAATACCTTTATCTGGAAGACGTTCGCGGTGGGATCGGCAAACTTGAATCGGTACTCGCGCTTCTTTCAACCTATATCCTTCCGCGTCGTTTGCTGCGTTCGCTGCCGAGGCCGGACCTCGACGCCCCGGCAGTCGTGCTGTTTACGTCGGGTTCGGAAAGCACGCCCAAGGCCGTGCCGCTGTCGCATCGCAATCTTCTTACGAATCTGCGAGCCTCACTCAAGGTCTTGCAGGCAAGTCCCGGCGACGCGATCCTCGGCTTCTTGCCGCCGTTCCATAGTTTTGGCCTCTTGGGAAACATCCTGGCCCCGGTCGTGGCCGGTATTCGTGTGGCCCATTATCCCGACCCAACCGACGCTGCGGGACTAGTACGAACTGCGGTCGCGTTTAAGACCACGATCTTGATTACGACGCCAACGTTTCTTAGCTATATGTTCGCCGTCGCTCGGCCCGATGATCTTGCCTCCTTGCGGGTCATCGTCACCGGTGCCGAAAAGTGCCCCGACGCCCTTTTCGAGCGCGCGAAGCAGATGTGCCCGGAGGCAGTCATCTTAGAAGGCTACGGCATCACGGAATGTTCGCCCGTCGTGGCGGGAAATCGACGCGACAAGATAAAGCTTGGCACCGTGGGTCCGCCCGTCGATGGCGTGGAGGTTTGCATCGTCGATCCCGAGTCGCACGAACCGTTGCCCAAGGGCTCGATCGGAATGATTCTCGTCCGAGGGCCGTCGATTTTCAACGGCTACCTGAACTACGATGGGCCGGATCCGTTCGCGGAGGTCGATGGCAAGCGGTGGTACGTGACCGGCGACTTGGTTCAGGTGGACGAGGAGGGTTACATTCATTTCCGTGGTCGATTGAAGCGGTTCTTAAAGGTAGGCGGTGAGATGGTTTCACTGCCGGCATTGGAGGAGCCCTTCAGCCGACTCTATCCGCCCACCGAGCAAGGCCCACAGGTGGCGGTGGAAGGTGTTGAAACCCCCGGCGGCCGCTGGATCGTGCTTTTCACCACGCAAGATATCGCGCTGCGGCAGGCGAACGCTATATTAACCGAAGCCGGCCTGCGCGGTGTGATGCGGATCGACGAGGTCGAGCGGGTGGTTGCCATACCCGTGCTGGGGACGGGGAAGACCGATTATAAAGTGCTACGCAAAATGGTGTCCGAGAGAACGGTGTAGCATCGGGCGGCCATCCACCGTTCTTTCAGAAGTTCGGATGTCTGCTAAACTATTGTCTTGAAATCGTGGACCAGCTAACTCCCATTCATTGGAGTCCAATATGCAGTTCGTCAACTTGGGCGCAACGACGTGCTTCGCCCTAATAATTGTCTGCTCATCGGTCGCTATCGGAGCCGATCACCCCATGACCTATCCCCCAACCCGCCGCGTCGATCGTATCGATAACTACCACGGTACAAAAGTCGAAGACCCCTATCGCTGGCTGGAGGATGATGTTCGCGAGTCGCCCGAAGTGGCCGCGTGGGTCAAGGCCCAGAATCGGGTGACGGAGGCGTACTTGGCTGCGATCCCGGAACGTGCGAAGATTCATCGCCATCTCACCGAACTTTGGAACTTTGCCCAGTACTCGCCCTATACAAAAGAAGGGGGCCGCTACTACTTCTTTAAGAACGACGGCCTGCAAAATCAGCCGGTGCTGTACGTCGCGGAAACCCTCGACGCCAAACCGCGCGTGCTGCTCGATCCTAACGCGTGGTCGAAAGACGGCACCATCGCTCTAGGTGAGTTGGGCTTTAGCGACGATGGACGGTATATGGCCTATTGCCGCAGCGAGGCGGGCAGCGACTGGTCGGTCTGGCACGTCCTGGAGATTGCCTCGGGCCATCAACTGGCCGATGAACTGCGTTGGACGAAGTTCTCGAATGCCTCGTGGACGAAGGACAACAAGGGCTTTTTCTACAGCCGCTACGAACAGCCGAAAAAGGGTGCCGAGTTTCAATCACTCAACTTCAACCACAAGCTCTATTATCACCGCGTCGGCACGCCCCAGGAGGCCGATGTGCTGGTCTACTATCGGCCCGAGCATCCGGAATGGCAATACGACGGGCGGGTTTCCGACGACGGCCAGTTTTTGATTATCTCGATCGTCGTTGGCACCGACGCCCGCGAGCGGATAGTCGTCCGCGACCTGTCCGAGCCGTATGCCATGCCGTTCGACCTGATCGATAACTTCGATCACGAATTCACGTTCATCGGCAACGACGGCCCACGATTGTACTTCAAGACCGATCTTGCTGCCCCAAGGCGGCGGGTGATTGCCATCGATCTGCGGCAGCCCAAGCAAAAGGATTGGCAGGAAATCATTCCCCAGGCGGAAGCAACGCTGCTGGAAATCAGCCTGGTGGGCGATCGCTTTGTGGCCCAGTACCTCAAGGACGCGGCCAGCGAAGTGCGGCTCTTTGCGGTCGATGGCCGACTCGCGCAAGACGTGAAACTGCCCGGAATCGGCACGGCTGTCGGTTTCACCGGCAAACGCAAACATGCCAAACGAGCCGACCACGAAACCTTTTATATGTTTTCGAGCATCGCCGCGCCGCCGAGCATCTATCGGCTCGACTTGGCAACGGGCGAAAGCCAACTCCTCCGGCGGGCCGAAGCGAAATTCGATCCCGAAAAATACGAGGTCAAGCGGATATTCTACAAGAGCAAGGACGGCACGCCGGTGCCGATGTTCATCGCCCATCGCAAAGGCATCGTACTCGACGGCAACAACCCGACGCTGCTCTACGGCTACGGCGGGTTCAATATCGCCATCCAGCCGGTCTTTGCCGTCAGCCGTGCGGCGTGGATGGAGATGGGCGGCGTCTATGCCCAACCGTGCATTCGTGGCGGCAGCGAGTATGGCGAGGCCTGGCATCAGGCAGGCACGAAGCTCAAGAAGCAAAACGTGTTCGATGACTTCATCGCGGCCGCCGAGTGGCTCATCGAGAACAAGTATACGCGGCGGGAAAAGTTGGCCGTCCAAGGCGGCAGCAACGGCGGGCTGCTCGTCGGTGCCGTGATGACGCAACGCCCGGAACTTTTTGGTGCCTGTCTGCCTGCCGTCGGCGTGATGGATATGCTCCGCTTCCACAAGTTCACGGAAGGCCGCACCTGGGTGGACGACTACGGCTCTTCCGACGACCCAGAGCAGTTCAAGGCCCTCCGCGCCTATTCCCCCTACCATAACATCCGCTTCGGTGTTTGCTATCCGGCAACGCTCGTCACGACCGCCGACACGGACGACCGTGTCGTGCCCGGTCACAGTTTTAAGTTCACTGCTCAGATGCAGCGCGCGCAGTCGTGCGACAGGCCGATCCTGATCGAGATCAGCACGCGGGCCGGCCACGGCGGCGGCAAGCCGACGACAAAAAAGATCGCCGAGACGGCCGATTTATGGGCGTTTTTGGTGAAGAGCTTGGGAATGAAGATCGACTAACGGCGATGAATTTGTGCAATCCGCAGACGATGGATATCCTATATCAGGTCGGTGCTAATTTGCAGCACGGTCACTTGCCAGAAGTCTCAGCGGAGAATATCCAGTCCTTTCCGGTCGCTCCGTTTAATTCGTCGCTGCCCGGAATGCAATGTACGTGGACGCCGTCCAGAATGCTCGTGCGATTCAAACCCTCGGCGACCGCGCCCGACAGATGACCTATGCGGTCGGCGTAGGCCGCGTCGGGGCGGGACCATTCTTTGAGTATCTCGCGGAGTGCGGCCAGGTTGGCGTCGTAGTCGGTATGTCCGGCGATGAGGATGTTGCCGAGCGCGCCGGCCTTGATGTGGTTGTGGCCCAAGCCGCCGATGAGGACGTTGCGACCGTTGCCGCCTTCGATGGTATCGTCGCCGCTGCCGCCGACAACCACCGTTGGGCCGCCGCCGCATCGCACGCTGTTGTTGCCATCGCCGCAAAGCACGACGGCCGGCACGGTGACGTTCGCCTCAATCTGGATATCGTCGTCGCCCCCCTGGCCAAAGACTTCGATGCGGCTGATCTTCGCGGCCTTGAACGACCACCGCTTGCCCGCTACGTGGGCTTGGCTGTGCATGTGAACAACGATCGAGTTGCCTTCCTGCGCGATACGGAGGCGATCGGCGCGCGGCGTTCCGCCGACGACCAGCGTGTTTCGGTCGGGCCGATCGGCGTCGGGCTGGAGATAGGCCAAATTGAGCGAATCGTGGCCTTCCGTCTGCAAGCAATCGGCCATGCTCGCGGCCGCCGCGTCGGTTTCGTTCAGCGGCTTCAGGTTGTAACGCTGCTCGAGCGTCTTCAAGATCGCCAAGGTATCGTAGCTGTTGTGTTGCACGCCGCCGCGCCAGGTGTAGGGCGAAATCACGATTGTCGGCACGCGGCTGCCGGGACCGAATTTGTCGCGTTTAGGCGGCGTCACGTGATCCCAACGTCCGCCATGTTCGTCGTACGTTATCGCGATCGCCGTCTTGGCCCACAGCGGGCTGTTTTGTACGGCATGTACGATATCTGCCGCGCGCTGATGTCCCGGCAGCACGGCCGAGTAGCCTGGATGCTCGTTGAACTCGCCGTAGAACTTGATGAACGAAACGGCCGGCAGATTGGCCTTGGTCAAATCGACATAGAACTGCGATTCATCCTGCAAATGCGCATCGCGGCCGGTCGTTTCAGGATTCAGCGAACCGTCTTCATTCAGTGGTGCGTATTTGGCATAGTAAGCAAATGGCTGGTGGTGAAACTGGAATAGGTCGCCTGGCTTGCCGTGGATGGCGTCGTTCCAACCGCCGGAATACCATCGCCAAGAAACGCCGGCCGCGTCGAGCCGATCGCCGATGGTCTCCGTATAGCCAGGCTTCCGGGGATCGACGTTGTTGATGGCCTTCAGCCATTGATCGGCCGGAACCGTCTTCGCGTGCGGGGCCATCGCCGGTTGCGTGGTGTTGACGACATGGCGACCGTCGAACGAAAGATTACCCTCGCTTAACAGCAAACCTTTCTTCGTTGTCGCGACGGTCGATTGAAACCGCGGCGACGCGACAGGCAGCGGCTGATGCCATTGCGGGGCCGCTGCCGCGACGAGAAAGTGGTGATTCAGAAACGATCCGCCAAATGCCGCGTGGAAGAAATGATCGCACATCAAGTATTGCTGCGCCAACAGACCCTCGGGCAGGTTCGAGGCGTCGTAAAAGCTCTGCACGAGGCTACCGTTGTTGCTCCATGCGACGAACTTGTCCATCGAGCCGTGACTAGGTGCAATTCGGCCGTTGTCGATTTGCAACTGCTCGACGTAAAAACTATGTACGAGGTCATTGGTCTTGCCCGTAATGGTCACATATTGGGCCAAATCGTAAGGCCGAACCGCCAGCCCCGGCGGAATGTTCGGATCGGTGGAAGGATCGGGCAGGCGCGCCAACGCCTGGCCGGTCTTATCGACCTGCGGAATTGCACTTTCGGCGGCCTTCAAGCCTTCGGCACCGGGGAATTTTCCGTATAGCCCGTCAAAACTCCAGTTTTCTTGGTAGATGATGATCCAATGGTCGATGGCCGCTAACTTGGCATCGCCTTTTGAGGAGAGAACCTGGGCATTGGCGGAAGGGGCGAAAATAACCGCCGTGTAAACGATGAGCGACAAAGCGATAGTTCGATGCACGCGATTTTCCTTGCCGGGAGGGTGACGAGGCTACCTTGGGTCGTAAAGTTGACGTGGGGGGGGATTCGTGGGATACTCGACCCTATGAGTATTTCGTCATTGCGGCCCTTTGTCAATTCGAGGTGCGAATATGGTCTCGTTTCCCCTTCGGACTCCTTGTATGCGCCGGATACTTTGGCGTTTCGTTTCACTCTTCCCTGCATTTCTGGCCATCCTGTTTTCAATGGGCACGAGTCGAGCGACATCGGCGGAAGATGCCGATCCCGCCGCC
>JANXOJ010000525.1 GCA_025353625.1 Planctomycetota bacterium
CCCCTCGGTGATGATGTAGAACACCGGGCCGTTGGGGATGGGCATCGCCATGCCCTGCGGGGCGGTTGCCGGGCTGCGGTTGGTGACATACCCTATCGTCAAGTTCGCAGTGCTCAAGGAAACCGAGTCATCGCCGTTCACAACAAGGCCGCTTAAGGTGGTTGTGGCATTGTTGCTCGCGCCCCCGTTACCCCCAGCGATGTTCAATACGCCGCCACTGACCACGGTCCCGCCCGAATAGGTGTTGAACTCGCCCGAAGGCGAATTGATACACAAGATCGTGGCCGTGCCCGACTTCAAGAGCTGGCCGGTGCCGGACATGGCGGGCGCGACAGGCGCGGCTGGCGCGACGGACGGCACCGGCATCACGGGATCGGCTCGCAACAAGACAGGCGAAAGGGCAAACGAGAGTACCAAAATCGCAGAACCAAGGAATGTACGCTGCATGGTCAAGACTCCCCTGAATGATGGATGAGCGGCGGCGGCCAATCGACCGATTAGCCCTGTCCCGCTCTGGCAACGCCAGAATAGTTGCCGTCGCGCCGGCAAGCTTGCTATTTTATGTGCAAAATAATTGCATTTCAAGAAAATATCGCCGGTCCCCAGATGTGGTGTAGGTAATGCGATCCATCGGCCCCAACCCCAACGGGGTTTTTCCGGGGATTGGTGCCGGTGATGCGTCGGCACAACCCCGTTGGGATTGAAATCAACATCGTGGGGTTGGCGTGGATCGTCCGTGTTTCCGGTACCCGTACCCAGGGTAGGCCCTTCGGGCCAACCCTGGGCTGGCGGACATATCCCCGTTAGGGATGGATGCGTCGGACATGCCTCTTGGCGTTTTTCGTGTTCGGACGTCAACGTGGTAATGGTGCCAATACCGGCACGAATCCCAACGGGATTCCGTCCGCAAGGCCAGGGTTGGCTGGAGCGATGATTTACCCCCACTCTTCGCTCGTTCCATCATCGTCCAGCCCCAACTGCGTTCGCCAGCGGCCGCGAACGGGGCGACCGGTCGGTGAAAGGACTTCGCTTTCCGTAGCGGCGTTGCGAAGATCGGCCATGCGAAGGCGGCCTTCCAATTCGGCTTCGCGGCGCGCGAGTCTGGCACGCTCGGTGGCGATCTCAATTTCCGCAAGGCTGAGTTTGATGCGGCATTCGTCTTGAAGCTTGCCGAGTCGCGCGCGTTCGTCGCGGACGATTTCGTCGTGGGTGAGAACTACTTCCGACGCTGCGGTACCATCGGCCATCAACCCAAGGCTGACTTTCTGACAATCGAGTTGACGCCGCAATTCTTCGATTTCTCGGTCCTTTTCGGCAATGATCCGATCCGTGCGGCGAACGATCTCGTCGATTTCCCGGCATCGGTCGTACGCGTTGGTGTTGTTCCGGTCGGTAGGGTTCTGGTCGATATCGCTCGGATCGTCCGGCTCCAACTTCGCCAAGATGCGACGCTTCTCGGCCTCCCAATCGCTGACGGGCAGTGTTGGGGTTCCGCGCCCAGTCGAAGGCCCAGTCGATTGGCCCGTCGAATGGCCTGTCGGCGAGAGCCGGCTTCGCGGCGCGGGCTGATCGTCCTGCAACTGCTTTTGTAGTTCCTCATTGCGAGCCTTTAGCTCCCGGATATCATCCAGAGCGATCACATAACGCCGCGTCGCCTCCACTGCCGTTTCGTCGGGTTCACCGGCGAGCGGCCGCTGGGAAAGTTGGGCCTGAAGATCGAGGCAGCTTCCTTGGAGCGAACGTACTTCCGCTTCCAACGCGGTAATCTGCCGCTGAAAATTGCTGGAAGCCTGTTTCCAACGCTCGCGCTGAGACTCAAGAAACGCGCGAACTCGACCGTGCTGTGCTTGCAGCGAGCGGGCGAAATCGTCCGTCCAGGCATCGGCAATTTGCTTTGGTGCAAGGTGCGGAAGGTCGCCATAGGGCAACGACATCCCCATCGCGTCTGCCGCAGCGGCATCGCTACTAAAGGTGTCGATCGAAAAAAACGAAGGTTGTGCTTCCATGACGCCCAACAAACGAGACCATCGGTCGCCGGACTTTTCTCGTGCCGCGCGCAATGTCCCCCTTATCTATAGGTCACTCGCCGCGCCGGTTCAAGCGATCGACTCAAAGCGTGCGGAATAGACCGGATAGAACGATTGTGCCGAGCATTTCGACCATTTGGAAAGTCGTTACAACTGCTCGTTCCACGTCGATTGAGAATACCGCTGTGCGACCCATTGTTCGGTGGCAGCCTGCGGCCATTCGCCGCAAAGTTCGTCCGCGGGCCACGCTAACCGCAACGCCGCGCGCAACGCTTCCGCGGCAATCGGAAGGTTGGCCACGAAAGCGTCGTGTTCGCGAGCTCGGCGATATTCCGGTTGACGCGGCGGCATAGCCAGGCAACTGCCAATGGTTGCCAACGGAAAGTCGTAGAGCAGCGTGCCGTGGTAGAGTATGTGCCGCCGCTTGATCCGCACGCTATTTCCAGAAACCTTGAGTTCGCCGAGCGTCAAGTCGCAAATGCCGCGTAGCTCGATGCCCGGCACAAACGGGCGCAGCGCGGTTGCAATCCGTCCCAGCACTTGGCGATGGGCCAGATCGATCGACCGTAAATCGGGCCGTTGTTCCAAATTCAGCACGAGCGAATACATCAAACAGCCTGGGCCGACGACGACGGCCGCCCCGCCGCTGATCCGTCGCAGAACGGGAATGTTCTTGCGGCGGCAGAACTCTCGCTGCACCTCGATGGCGAGATGCGAAGAGCGACCGATAACCACGGCCATCCGATCCGCCTCCCAAAGCCGCAACGTTTCCATGGGCCGTGAAGCGGCTTCCGCTTCTTCCAGCAGAGCTTCATCGAGCGCGATGTTTTCCGCAATGCCGGGCAGAGTTAATTCAAGGTGACGCATGCGGTGATTGTCCAGGATTTAGGCACGCTTTGCCAGATGAATCGAACCGCTAGCAAGTCGCAAAAGGGAACGATATATATTAACCGTTCAAAACTACAAAATCGCTCGCGCCGGCGCGGAGAGGAATTTGTATTGCACAATTCCCCCTCCGCGTTTCCCAACGATCCATTTTCACGCATCAAAGAGTCCGATTATTCCGGTTGCGCAAGCTTTTTGGCCTGCTGGCACTGATAGCGTATGCCGCTTCGTGCATGAATCCCCGCAGGTCCGGCAGGGGGCAAAAATAACTTGAAAATTCTTTTTGCAACGTAACTCCATGCTGGACTATGATTAAGGATAGGATTTGCGATTGGAATGCGTTGCACCCATTTGCAGTTTCTCTCTTTATCTGGCAGATTAAAGTTTAGGGGACATTGCGCCGCACGTCGGCGCACGTACAAGGATTAGATCAAGGCGGACAGATCATGATCGCACTGCGAACAACTTCACTTGTGGGGGCGGCACTGTTGTGGACGTCACTGTTGTGGACGGCGGTTGCCGTCGGACAGTCGTATTCGCCCGAAGGTTGCATGAGCTGCCAGGGGCAGGAGTACCGGCTGGTCTATCAAACTCAATACGAACAGCGTCAGGTGACGTCGTATCGTCGCGAGTATGAAACGTCCTACGAAGAGCGGCATGAGACCCGCTATCGGCCCGTCCACGAAACGCAGATGCGGGAATATCGCTATACGGTATCGCGACCGATCTTGGAAACGGCGGAACGCGAGGAGCGGGTGAGCGTCGTCCGACCGATCTATGAGACCCAAGTTCGCGACGAAAGCTACGACCAAGTGACTTACGTCCAGGAAACGGCGGAGCGCGAAGAGCGGTATGTCGTCAATCAGCCCGTGGTGGAAACGGCGGAACGCGATGTGGTTTATACCGTGCAGCGGCCCGTCACGGAAACGTGTTACCACACGCAATATCATACGGTCATGCAGCCGGTCGTCACGCAACAGACGCAGCTCGTCGATCAGGGTTGCTATACCAATCAAACGACCTACAAACCGGGCTGGTTCCAACACGAGTTGGCGTGGCAGCAGGGAGGCTGTGCCGTCGATCCGACAACCGGCTTGACGACCTATCAGCGGCCGGGGCTCTATTGGGCACCCGTCAATCGCGGCACCTACGAGGTGGCGCGCGTGTGGCAGCCGAACGTGGTCGCGCAGCAGGTTCAGCAAGTGCAGTACGTCCCGCAGAGTGTCGCCGAACAGGTGCCGGTCCAGGTGACGAACTATCGTGCCGAACAAGTCGTACAGAAGGTTCCCTATCAGACCTGCCGCATGGTGCAACGCGAAGAAGTACGGAAGATTCCCTATACGGTCAGCAAGCCGGTCGTGCAGCGCGTCGAGCGGCACGTGCCGGTTCAGGTCTGCCGCATGGTCGCCAGCGAAGAGGTCCGCAAGATTCCGTATCAAACCTGTAGGATGATCCAAGAGGAACACGTCGAGCAGGTGCCGACGCAGGTCTGCCGCATGATGGCCTACGACGAGACGGTTCGCGTTCCGCATTGCGTGGAGAAGCAGATACCGATAACGGTCAACTATTCGGTGCCCCATGTGACCTGCTATCGCGTTCCCGTTTCGGACGGCTGTGCCCCGGCGGACTGCTGTTCGGCCAGCACGACGGCCGGCAATGGCGGCTGTGGAAGTGGCGGCTGTGGAAGTGGCGGATGTGGAAGTGGCGGATGTGGGTCCGACGGGTGTTCTACGGGTTGCGGAGTTGGCGACGGTAGGGCCACCCGTGCGGCTCCCGCGATTGCCCCGAGTAGTTCGGCTCCGATTCTCAGCACGCCCAGTCCCTCCAACGCCGAAAGGAAGCCCGAGCTTCCGGCGGCAACGCCCGCTAGGCCGTACGTGCCGTCGGTCGTACCGTCCACCGTGCCATCGATTGATTCGACCGTTCCATCGGGCGGAGCACCGGTTCACGTGGGACCGCCGGGCGGATCGCCAGATCGGGGTTTGGATAACGGCTTGAATTTAGGCAATCCGGCCCGACTCGATCTTAAGACGGAAGATCGGCCCCTGGCTCCTCTTCGTCCGTAAGTTAAAGCGAAATCTACGGTGGGTAGGGTGGCGTGGGTGACGAGGCGGCTGGAAAACTCCGGGACAAACGTGCGGCGATCGTCGGTCGGCTGACCGGAATGACGCACAGCGATGCGGTCGAACTTCTCCGTCGGCATGGGGCGGCCGTTCTCGATCGGCCCGATGCCACGGCCGATCTGATCGTGGTCGGTGAAGAAGGCCTGCCGATCTCCGAGAGCAACGCGCCCAACGACGGATTCGACGGCCGGTTCGACGACTGGTTCGACGATGCAATCCGCGCGGCGGTCGAAGGGGGGCGACTCGAAGTCATCGCGGAAAGTCAACTCTGGCAGCGGCTAGGGCTCGCCGATCAACGCCGAGCGACCCATTCACTCTATACTCCGGCGATGCTCGCCAAGCTGCTCGGGGTGAGCGTCGATGTCGTTCGCCGTTGGCATCGGCGGAAGCTGATACTTCCCGCGCAGGAGGTGCGGCGGTTGCCCTATTTCGATTTCCATGAGGTCGCTACAGCCCGACGCTTGGCGGAACTACTTGCCGCTGGAATGTCGCCGCAAAAGATCGAAAAGAAGCTGGCGGAGTTAGCTCGGCTGCTTCCCGGAGTCGAGCGGCCCCTCGCCCAACTTTCCGTCATCGTGCAAGGAAAAGATATCCTTCTGCGGCAAGGCGGCGGCCTCATCGAGCCGGGAGGGCAGTTGCGGTTCAATTTTGATAACCTCGAAATGCCTTCGCTTGCATCGCCCGGCGTGGAACCTCCGGCAACGGCGGCAGGCGTCTTGCGCTCCGTGGAGGATATATCGGTCTCGCCCGAGCAAATGCGGGCGTATGCGGCGGAGTTGGAAGATTCCGGGCGGTTGTCGGAAGCGGCCGACATGCACCGCGCCGCGATGGCAGCCGCCGGTCCCGACGCCGGAGCTGGTGCTCCCGCCGCC
>JANXOJ010000532.1 GCA_025353625.1 Planctomycetota bacterium
CGGACGGCGGAATATATACAGGTGTATATACTTTGGAGCATTAGGGTGTCAGAACGTGCCGGCGAGAATTTGCAGCGATTGATGGCTGCCGAAAAACTATCGATCCACGACGTCTCCGCCCGGACGGGCTTGGATGAGCGGACGATTCGCGGCATCCGCCGGGGGACGCACCGGCCCCATGCGCGGACGCTCCATCGTCTGGCGTCGGGAATGGGCGTGGCGGTCGATGAGTTTTTCGTCGATCCGAGCCAGTTACTGTATCGCCGCTTCGACTGCGGCACAAATCCACTCGTAGAAGAAGTGCTTCAGGACGTTCCCGCGCTCTTTGAAGGGTGGTGCGAGGCCGATTTCGATGAATTGCACAGCCGCGTCGGCACCGGCGGTGCGCTCACCCGAGATGGCACACTGGAGACCGTCGCGCGCATGAACGACAAGCGGCGATTGCACGAAATGCTCGACCTGCTCCTGGAAACCGGACAAGCAAAAACGGTCAGCGGAATGATCGAATTGCTCTATCGGCAGGTGGTCGTCTGCGAGGGGGACAAGGGAGATGGGGGAAAAGAAAATGGATAAAAAATTAGTTGCCCTCTGTCAATTGGTGTAGATTAGGAACTATTACCGTTCTCCTTCTTCATCTTCACTTCCCACATCTTCTTTTCTAAACTATGACGTACCGCGTTGGCATTCTCGGCTTCGGCATGATTGGCAAAGTACACGCCTATGGCTACGCGACGCTTCCATTTTACTACGATCCACCTCCGCTTGTGGCTCGGATAACGCACATCGTCACCGGTCGGATGGAAACGGCGGAGAAGGCGCGGCAAATGCTGGGCGCGGATGTGGCCGCGACCGACTTTCGCGCGGTAACCGAGAACCCGGAGATCGATATCGTTCATATTTGCACGCCGAACGATCGTCACTGCGAAGCCTTGCTCTCGGCAATGGCACATCAGAAGCACATCTACTGCGATAAGCCGCTGGTGGCTACGGTCGAAGAGGCCCGGCAGATTGCGGCTGCCCTGCACGACTATCGCGGTACGGCGCAGATGACATTTCAATGCCGCTTCTTTCCCGCCACCCTGCGTGCCAAACAGTTGATTGAAGAAGGCCGCCTTGGCCGGATACTCCAATTCCGCGCCGCCTACCTGCATGCCGGCAGCGCGGATCCCAACGCCCCGGCCCGCTGGAAGTTGACGGCTGCGGCGGGCGGTGGCGTGATTGCCGACTTGGCCTCGCATGCAATCGATCTCGTCGAACACCTGGCCGGCCCAATCTGTGCCGTAATGGCCGATACGCTGGTCGCCTATCCGGAGCGGCCCGCGCCTGGAAATGTGGGCGGCAGAGTAACCGTCGACGTCGAAGATAGCGCGTTGATCCTCGCGCGGCTGCATTCCGGAGCGCACGGCACCATTGAGGCGACCAAAATCGCCACGGGGGCCGAGGACGAGTTGCGGCTCGAAATCCACGGCACGCACGGCGCGATGCGCTTTAATCTTATGGATCCGCATCACCTGGAATTCTACGACGCGACGGTTCCATCGGGACCGTTGGGTGGTCTGCGCGGCTGGAACCGAATCGACGCGGGGCAACGCTATGCGGCTCCGGCCACCGGCTTTCCCACACCGAAAGCGGCCATCGGTTGGACCCGCGCCCATGTGGCCAGTCTCGCCAATTTTCTTCAGGCCATCGCTGAGAAGCGGCAAGCGTCGCCGGGCTTGGAGCAGGGGATACGGGTGCAAAATCTGATGGAAAGCGTGCGAAAAGCGGCTCGCGGTAAAAAATGGCAGACGCATCCCGACAACGACCAACGACTAACCGCCGAAGGCCAACTTGGCGGGCCGGCGCAAGAGATAAATCCATAGAGCTATGGCTGCGGCCAAGATGCCAAGACTGATACTCTGCGAGATCGACAGGCCCGGCCCCCAGTTTTTTGCTTCGTCCGTGCGGATGCTCTCGACGAGGAACCTCGAAATGGGGTAGATCGTTATCATCAAGGCGGTCAGTTCGCCGTCGCGCCGCCGGAAGCGATCGTAAGCCAAGAGCAAGAAGCATAAGATTGAGGCGTCGATCGTGCTATAAAGCTGTGTCGGATGGACCGGCTGACTTCGCGGCAGCGGCCGTTGAACGGTTAGCTCAATCGGCGCAGCTCGATCGGCCAACGCAATTCGCAGCCATGCCTTGCGACGATGTTCCTCCAAGAGCTCGGCAAGTTGAGCGACACCCTGCACGCGGCGGCCCGATACACTTTCGATGACCTGCCCCGGCTTTAGGCCAAAGGCCGCCTCGGGCGATTGAAAGCGAACTCGCTCGATCGCGCAGTTGCCGCCCGCCCGGTCGGCGACGCTCATGCCAAAGATATTCAACGACCCGCCGGCAACGGCATCGGCTGCCGATGGATCGTCGACGATCCAATACAACTTCTGCCCATCTTCGCGGCGAACGACGAAATGGAGTTTATCGATACCGAGCACGATACTGCGAGCCTGCTCGGCCGAAAACAGGCGGACGCCGTTTATTTCGGCAACCTCGGCACCGGACGCAAGACCGGCACGCGCGGCTGGAGAAGCGGCTTGCACGGCATCGACAACAACCCGCTCGCCGGGGCCATCGCGAAACGTCAAGCCATCGACGGTCGGCGAACCCTCTTTCATAACTTGATGATTATGCACGGGGCTGTTCCAAGGAAATGTGATCTTCCACGGCAGATCGCACGGCCCACCGTAGCAACAACCGTTGAGCAGGCAGCCCACTCGGCCCAGGGCCAAGCCGAGTAACATGCTGGGGGCGGCGAGGTCGGCGGTGGCCAGTAACGGCATGCGATGTCGCCACCAGAAGAGGCCCATCCCGATCACGCCGCCGAAGAACGCGCCGTAGACGACCAATCCGCCGGCGGCAACGTTGATGATCGCACCCAGCAAGGCCCCAAGGCTTCCGCCGGGCGACGCATAAGCGGGCCAAAATTGATCGTTCCAATATTCGGTCACATAGACGGCGCGTGCGCCGAAAATGCCGGGCAGGATCATCCAGAAAGCCAGCGCGAAGATCATTTCCGGATCGACGCCGACGCGCTTGGCGCGATACGCGGCCAGAAGCAGGCCCGACACCACCGCCAAAAGTATCATCGCGCCATAGCCGCGAATCGGCAGCCCGCGTGCGTCGCAGAGTGCCGGCAGAACGACGGCAATCGCCGCGCCAAGGATGCCCAGCACCGGGAGGTAGCTTTTCGTGTCGGCGTTGAATCCCTGATGCCGGACGAGCCGCGCCAGGAGGCAAACGCTGCCCACAGCCCAAACGGCCAGCAGGATGCCGAAGCCAAACAGCGGCCAGCCGCCGATTTCATTGGGGATGTAGAGAATCGTTTGTAACATATCACGGCTCCAGGATTGCGTTGTCGATCAGCCTAATGCCGTCGATCTTGATGGCCAGTGCCGCAAGCGTGGGGAATGCGATTTCCGTCACTGCCGCGAGCGTGTTCGGATCGACCAGCGCGATGTAGTCGATTTCTCCGCCGGCCGCGACGACCAATTCGGTCATCTGCCGAACGATGATTGCCGCATCGCGTTGGCCGGCAGCCACCATCCGGCGTGCAATCTCCAAGCCGTTCCACAAGACGACCGCCCGTTGCCGGGCATCGGGGCTTAAGTAGACATTCCGAGAGCTCATTGCCAGACCGTCGTTTTCACGGATCGTAGGGCAGACGCGAATCTCGACGGGAACATCGAGGTCGGCGATCGTGCGACGAATTACAGCCGCCTGCTGAAAGTCCTTTTGACCGAAGTACGCCAGATCGGGCTGCACCATATTGAGCATCTTCAATACCACGGTGGCCACGCCGCGAAAGTGCCCCGGCCGGCAACGGCCTTCCAACGGCTCGGCAATCGTGCCAACTTCAATCCACGTCGAATGGCCGGGCCGATAGACCTCGGCATCGGTCGGGACGAACACGAGATCGGTGCCGCAGGAGTCCAGCTTATCGATGTCGGCTTGCAAGGTGCGCGGATATTTCGAGAGGTCTTCGTGGGGCGCGAACTGGCTTGGGTTCACGTAGATCCACGCGACGGTGATATCGCAATCGGCCTTTGAGGCACGGACGAGACTCAGATGCCCTTCGTGCAAGGCACCCATCGTCGGCACCATGCCAATCCGCTGACCAGCACGACGAAACGGCAGCAGAGATGCCCGGATTTGGGCAACAGTTTTTATTACGTGCGGCATGGTAAATGTCAACTCTTTGTGTTGCCAGGTAGGGTGGCGTCGGGGGTTCCAACGCCTGCGCATCGGAACGCGAAGACCCACCACAAAATCATTGGTCATCGCATCGCTTCGACCGCAGCGACAAGCTCCGTGACGGCAGCATCGGTATTCATGGCATCCAGCCGCACTATCGGCCCTCGATCCGGCAATACGGCCTGATTGCGCAAGGATCGCTCGAGCGCCTCCAATTGCATCTCCGTCAATGTTTCTTCGCCGTTGCGGCCTCTCGTGCGAATCCGTTCCAACATCGTTTTCGTCGGCGCGTGTAACATTGCCGTAAGTCGCGGTCGCACGATTCTCGATCGCAATTCGCTCAAGCGGCTCTCATACGCCCCATGGTAGTCGGCATTCTCCGAGTGCCGTCCGCCCTGCGTTGTGTCCGTGCCTCCGGCAAGGGCGACCGCAGACGGTGCTTGCCTACTACTTTGCAACCACACGCGGGCAAACGCGGGCGATTGCTCGAACCAAAAATCACTCACGATAGGCCGGCCCTTATCGCTCCACAGTGGACGATCTGATGCCAGTTGCCGCCCGCGACGTTCGAGGAATTCTAGTTCTATTTGGTAGGCGTGGCTAGATGGGCTTCGATAGAAGGCTTCAAGGCGCGTAGCGTCGAATTCCTCGGCCAGCAATCGGGCACCGAGATTCTCGGCAATTTTGCCGGCCATAAGGCTCTTGCCGACGCCAATCGGGCCGGCAATTGCCAAGTACCAAGGCGTGGTATTAAGGTGTTGGAGCAATCGAGCGATAGTCCAACCCACGTCGGGGTGCAACATCTCGGGGGCCACTTCGGCAGCCGGTTCCAGCACGAAGCGACGCCACGCGAGGCGCGGATGAGGGAGGATGAGGTCCGGCGTATTGAGACTCAGTCCGTCGTAAAGAAGTAGGTCGAGATCGATCGTACGCGGCCCCCAACGGACCTCGCAACGACGGCCCAAGGAGGCTTCCGTTTGCTGTAATTCCGCAAGCAGTTCCCGCGGCGAGAGCGAAGTTGCAAGCACGGCAGCCGCGTTCAGGAATGTCGGTTGCCCAACGGGGCCGCCGATCGGTTCGGATTCGCGAAAGCGGCTGCAAGCAACGACATCGATCCGTGAATGACGCCCGAGCCGGGCCAGTGCCTCGACGAGCAACTGCCGCCGGTCGCCGAGGTTCGAGCCAAGTCCGATCAAGCATGGCGGCATGTTAGCGCGGTTTGCGGCGAGAGGTTGTGTCCGAGGTCGTGCCGAGTCGTTCCTTTGCCTCGCGCTTGCCAATGCCGCGAATGGCAGCCAATGCGGCAAACTGGGCCGCACGGGGACGCGTATTGCCCTTCTCCCAGTTGTAGACCGTCAGTGCCGATACGCCGACCAGTTTGCCGTAGCCTTCCGCCGATAGGCCCAGCCGTCGCCGCTGGGCACGCACCGAGCGCGAGGAAAATCGCAAACCGGACGGCGACCCCTCGTCGGCTTCTTCCACGCTCGCGGCATCGCTGCCGCGCGACTCTAGCGCGGTCACTTTCCGCTGCTGTTCGCGGAGAAGCTGCTTCAAAGTCGCGATCTCACGACGATATTGAACAATCGCCTGTCGGGAAGGACCGAATTCGGCTTTGATCTCGCGCCGGACAAGGCGCTTCATTTCTTGTTTTAAGGCAACGGCAAAGTTAGGCATTTCTGAGACAACCTCGAATTTACTAACGGAAGATAACAAACGTTATTGTGTTATAATCGCGATGTGAGACGACTTGGATCTGTTCTAAAGTAATCGACGCGGTCCCCCTTGCCAAGAGGGCCGGTTGGACGCGACAATGGATGTTATCGCCTTTTTGCCCGTATTCCCTCGGCAATGGCCGTAACGGAGTGCAATGCAATGAAGCCAACAAACGACCAGAATCAGGCCCACGAAATCGTTGCCCTCGCGAAAGAGCGACTCGTGCATCAGCCGCATCTTTCCGTACAGCGCATTTGGTGCGAATACAGAAGCCCGCAGCTTTACCTTCGCGGTCAAGTTCCCAGCTTTTACATCAAGCAGTTGGCGCAGACGGCCGTGTCGGGACTGGAAGGTGTTTCGCAGGTCGTCAACGAGATTGAAGTCCTTTGGTAGTCAAGAAACAAAGAAGCGCGGGCGATGATCCATCGCCACCCGCACTTCTTCTCTTCGTGTAACGGATGCATCTCGCGGAGAAAGACGAGTACGATAGGGTCCGAGGCGGCGGAGGTCGCGGTTCTGCGTACGTTTTTGACCCCGCCGCCTCTCGCCACTGCTCGATTCTTTTCTACTTTTGATTCGGTTCGGTCTTGCCGTGGGCTGCG
>JANXOJ010000587.1 GCA_025353625.1 Planctomycetota bacterium
GGCCGCCTTGCACGGCAAGCAACCGCAGCAGATCAGTTTTACCGGAACGTGTCGGTACGTCTTGTCGTCGTGGCAGTTGATCTCCAGCGGAATGTTGACCGCCGATCAACTGGACAAACAGTGCCGGGGACTTCTCACTCGGATTGCGGCCTGCGAAGTCGCCAACCGTCCCAGCCGCCTTGAACCCCGAGTCCTCAGACGCCGCCACGGGTATCCGCTCATGCAACAGCCCAGGGATGTCCTCCGCCAAGAATTGCAGAAATACTGCACCTGAAATAGGTTACAATAACGACAGTGCCATTCGTCTCAGGGACCATCTCGCGGCTAACGCCCCATTTGAACATTTGGCGGATGCGGCCGACGTGCTGGTTGATCCGCTTCCGGCAGATTCCGGCCTCGATCAGCTTCAGGCGACAGGCTACCAACGCCAGCGGCCCGAAACCGGTGACGGACTGAGAGCCGTAAAGCTGCCGGACTGGGCGTAAAGCCGTCTGAAAGCTGCGAACTTCACTGGTGGGCTGGCCGTTCTTGACGTAGCGTTTTTTGACGTGTCTCGCGAATGCTAGCATCAGTGTGTTGACGGTAGTAGGGCCAGCAGCCGCTGAACATTTGGCGGCCTGAGCCTGATGACGACCGACAAGCCACTCCGCGATCAGCCGGTCATATAGCTCGTAGCTTAGCGGACTGCCGTGCTTTCCGAGATAATGATCGTGGCCAGCGATCCTGACTACGGCGAGATTTTTCGGCTTGTAGTGGCGATATTTTGGCGTGCGGGGGCGAGATTTTGGCATAGGGGCAGCTCCGATCAGCCCAGAAAGTAGTACCGGTACTACTCTTTTCAGGACCTACGAGCCGCACTTCTGAACGCCAGAAGGTATCCTAAGTCAAGGATTCGGCAGGGTTTACAAAAGCTCCCCGGGTAGGACTTGAACCTACGACCCAGCGGTTAACAGCCGCTTGCTCTACCAACTGAGCTACCGAGGAATTCGGTTGGAAACTTTATCGTAATATGCCTCGCAGTTTGAAGCAAGCCCCCTTTGCCTCCACGCTTGAAACAGGGAACTGCAGCGGCCCGCCATGCGGCGACATTTTTAACGGGCATGCTTCGATGTAAGGCCAGAAATCGTTTGCGGTTACGATTATTTTGAAAAAAACGTGAATTTGAAAAAAACGGATTGAATCAAGTTTAACGCCTCCACCCCCCGATGAGACGAGATAAGAGCCAAAATTTCACCAAAGTTGCCCGTGACACGCTTTTAGGGTCTCGCTAGAATCCGGCACGCTATTCCAGGGTATCCCGGATGAATCATCGGAACAGCTTGTGACTTTGCATATCTACAACCCAGGCACGGAGGCCTCCGCAGTAGACTCGCACGAACCGGCGAGCCTGGCGGGAGGGAATTGGATTACCGGACTGCCGCGACTCGCTGACCTACCCCTTGCCGTGCACAACGAGCCGGTCGACTTCGTTCGTTGGCCCGGTCGATTCGGGCGTGAGGCGTTCTATCCGATCGCTTACCCTCAGATGTTTCTCTCGCGGAGGCTGGAAGAGCGGCTGCTTGAGCTTTATCAAAAGGGCTACGTCAAAGGCACGGTGACGATGAGTTGGGGCAACGAGGCCACCGCGCTAGGCATGTCGATGCCCTTGCGGCCCGGTCGCGATATCGTCTCGCTCTTGCACCGCGACCTTGTGGCCCACCTGCTGATGGGCGTGACTCCCTATCAACTTTTGTGCCAGTACCTTGCCAATGCAGAAAGCCCCACGCAGGCGTGCGAGGGCAACGTCCACCACGGCGATGCGGCATCGCGGCGGTTTCCCATGATTAGCCACCTCGGCAAAATGCTGAGCTTGGTGGTCGGCGGCACCTGGGCAGCGCGACGCAATAACGAACGGGCGTTCGGCTTGGCGGTCATCGGCGACGGCGGCACCAGCACGGGCGAGTTCCACGAGTCGCTCAACATTGCGGCGGTGCATCGCGTTCCCGTGCTGTTCGTGATCGAGAACAATCATTACGCTTTCTCCACGCCGACCTCCGTTCAATATAGCTGTCAAAAGCTCTCCGATCGCGCGGCCGGCTACGGCATTGCCGGCAAGACCATCGACGGCACCGACCCGTGGATCGTCTATTCGACCGTTTGCGAAGCGATGGACGCGATGGACGACGTTCCCGCGCCCATGCTGCTGGAATGCGAGACGCTGCGTCTGTGCGGTCACGCTGCTTACGATAAGTGCCAGTACGTTCCTTCGGAAGTGATGGAGCAGTGGCGGAAGAATGACCCCTTGCTCCGCACGCGCCGCCGTCTCGCCGAGGTCTCTGGATTTAACGAAACATCCATCGCCGCGATCGAAGGTGCGATTGATGCACAAGTTCGCGACGTTGTTGAGAAGGCGTTGGCGGTCGGGCGTCCCAAGGTGCCGCAGCAATGGCCGGTCCACGCCGAAGCAGCTTGGCCCGTCGATTCCATTGACGAGAACATTGACGAGATTACTGACGAGAACATTGAGGGTGCGCCACGGACGGTGACGCTTGCCGCCGGTCGGAGCCAGAGGCCGCAGGTCAAGCCGCTGCAAGTCAAGGGTATTAAGAACGGCGACGCCGTGAACTTGGCCCTCGACTACCTCTTGGAAAATCAACCGACGGCCTTTGTTGCTGGAATGGATGTCGGCACGTATGGCTCGGCGTTCAAAACCTGCAAGGGCTTAGTCGAGCGGTATGGGGCCGACCGCGTGATCGACATGCCGATCGCCGAATCGGCAATCATGGGCTTCGCCCTTGGCGCATCGCAAACCGGTGCGGAGCCGATCATCGAATTCCAGTTTGCCGACTTCTCCACCGAGGCGGTAACGCAGTTGGGGCTAAATGCCGGCACGTGGTACTTCCGCACCGGCTGCGCGGCATCCATTTTGGTGCGGCTGCCGTGCGGTGGCGGTATGACCGTAGGGGCTTTTCACTCCGGCGAATTCGAGGGGCTTTGGTCGCGCTTTCCGGGCTTGAAGCTGCTCTATCCGGCGACCCCGCAGGAAACCTACGAAACCTTGCTTGCGGGGTTCCACGATCCGAATCCGTGCCTCGTCTTCGAGAACAAGCTGCTCTATTGGAGCCGCATCGGAGATATCGATTTCGACGGCAACCTGAAAAATGTTTGGCGTCCAAGGCGCTACGTGGAAGGCACGGAGCTTACGCTGGTCGCCACGGGTGCCATGGTTCCCTTGGCTTTGGCCGCTGCCGCCCAGTCGGGGCACTCGGTCGAGGTTTGGAACCCGCTGATTTTGCAGCCGCTGGACATCGGGCCAATTGCCGAAAGCGTGCAAAAGACGGGCCGTTTGCTCGTCGTGCAAGAGTCGGGCGAGACGCAAGGGCTGGGCGACCGGATCATCTCGTTGCTGACGCGCGAGTGCTTCCGCTCGCTGAAAGCGGCCCCGGAGCTGATATCGACGGCCGACACGCCTATTCCCTTTGCGCCGGAACTGGAGGCCGCATGTCGACCGAGTCAAGAAAAAATCCGTAAAGCAATTGCGTTGATTTTGGGGTCGGAGCAGTTGCGAAGGGTAGCGTAAACTGCTATAACGCTGCCTGCCGAGGCCGTGTGGTGCTAGCATTGTGGTGCAAAGCAGGCTCGGGATTTTCGGCTACGGAGGCTTACCACTGATGGACGCGACCCCCTTTCGATTGCCGCTCTACTTGCCCGCCCAGGCGGCGGCCGAGACCGAAGCGACCATCATCGAATGGCGAGTCTCCGAGGGCGACCGCTTCACCCAGGGGCAGATTCTCGCACAGGTCGATAGTGCCAAGTCGGTCTTCGATTTTGAGGCACCCTGCGCCGGCCAAGTGATCCGCGTGATGCGGCACGAAGGCGAAACGGTGATGTTGCTCGATGCCGTGCTGGAGATCGAGACGACCGATGCCGCGATGAAATCGTGGATTCCGCCCGCCGCGACCCGTTCGGAAGTGCCGTCGCCGGCGGTCATCCACCGCACGGAAACTTTGCAGCAAACTCCCGGCGAGGGCGTCGTCATTCGCGGCATAGGCGGATATCTGCCGCCGCGCACGGTCACGAATGCCGAGCTCGTCAAGGGCTTTCCAGAACTGACCGAACAATACGTCTACGAAGTCACCGGCATCCGCCAGCGACGTTGGGCCGACGACGACGAGCGGCCTTCCGGCATGGCCTTCAAGGCATCTCTGGAAGCGATCCGCAATTCGGGCATCGACACCCGCGATATCGACGCCATCATCGTCTCGACCACAACGCCCGACATGGCCATTCCTGCCACGGCGAATATCCTGCAAGACCGGCTCAGCTTGACGACGATTCCGGCCTTCGATCTGAACGCCGCATGTAGCGGTTGGCTCTATGCCGTGGCGACGGCGCGGGGAATGATTCTCTCCGGCATCGCACGCAACGTCTTAACCGTGGGCGTCGAGTTGCAATCGCGGCTTTTGGACGCCTCCGACCGAAACGCATATTTCCTCTTTGGCGATGGTGCCGGCGCGGCGATCATTTCGGCCGGCACGACCGGGCATCGCATCCGTCGCGTCCAACTTGGCGGCGATAGTCGCGGCATCCACATGGCGCGTCGCGAGGCGCCGGGCTACTTGGTTCCCAACGGGCACGGCGATCCGTGGATTCGCATTGATGGCCACGCTTTGTTCCGCTTTGCCACCGAGAGTTTTTCGACCGTCATTCGCGGTGCCGTGGCCGATAGCGGCTGGCAGCCGGAAGATACGCGCTGGGTGATTCCGCACCAAGCCAATGGCCGCATCTTAAAGGCCGCCGCCAAACGTTGCGGCATTCCCTACGATCGCTTTTTTGTGAACGTCGAGCACGTTGGCAACACGTCGAGCGCGAGCATTCCCTTGGCGTTGACCGGCGTTGAGAAGAGTCTAAGACCGGACGACAAATTGATTCTTTGCTCCGTCGGTGCGGGGATGACCACGGCGGCGATCTCGGTCGAGTGGTAGGGTGTCATGACCCGAACCTTCACGGCGAAAATCGAACTGTGCTGCTGGAAGTCGCATGCCTGCGCGCAGTGCGGCTGCCGCTACGCATACTTCATGATTCGCAAGGTGGGCCACGGCGGGGCTTCACAAGAACAGGCGACGGAAAAGGCCCAAGCTGCGGGCAATTGGCAATTAGCTAGCGAGGTGGAATGGCAACCCTGCCCCACCTGCGGGCTTTATCAACCCGATATGATTGCCCGCCGTCGCCGCCGCTGGCACTTACGTTCCGCACCGCTGATTTTCCTTGCCTTTTTCATCCTTGGCGGCCTCTTTCTGGCCGATGTCATCCAGGCCCGGCAGGCTCTTGCGTTCGCCATCGCTGGAATCAGCATTGCCGGAATCGTTGGCTTTTTCATTGATGGCAGAAGTCCAAATTTCGACCGTGGCGCGAACTGCGGCCTTGCCGAAAAGGAAATCGTCGCCGAGCGACTCCGCACGATCGAGCCGGGCGATCCGCAATTGGCCAGCCAGCGATCGCGCCGCATGAAGCGGCCGAGTTTGCTCGCTTGGCTCTTCATCGGGCTTGCGCTCGTGGCCGTGGCATTTCCGGAATTGGCACGACGGCAATCGGGTTGGGCCTACAACACGGCTTGGCATCCGTCCGTCGTCGGCCCAGGCGAGATTAGCTACGTCTACCTGCCCGATTCGGTCGCAAGCATAAAAGGACTTTGGCGGGGCCGCGTGGAAGTGACCGTTCGAGACGTTGGCGATCCGGCCTCGCTGCCGATTCGCGTTGCTTCCGCCACCCGACAGGCGACGTGGCCCGCGTCCGGAAAGCTTGAATCGAGCGATGTCATCGCGACGCAACGGCTTTGGGTTCGTCTGAAGTTGCCAGCCAATGTTTCCTTAACTGGGAAAACGCTTGTGTGTGCGATCCAACTCGTTACGGAGTATCCGTGGATCGGGCCAGACAACACCCGCGTCGACAAATCGGAATCCTTTATCAATACCCAGGAATTAACGCTGGCAATCCCGCGTGCCAGTTTCTATTATCGCGTCTGGTGGTGCGTCGGCTACTTGACGGGCGTTTTTCTCGTTGGCATGTCGATCCTCGCTCGTCTCCGTGCGGCCGAGACAATGCGCCGCCAGGTTATACCGCCGGAGATCGTCGAGAATTCGCTCAGTATCCGGCCTTGCTCCCCTCTCCCGTAAACGTGAAAGGAACCGGGGGAGAGTGAACTTGGCAGCGGGAGGAGCGATGAATATGCGGCGTAGCTCTCAAACGGATACCCATTACCATACCCGATAAATTGGTTACTTCCTCAATCCAACGGAATAAAGCATCGTGAACAGCCAACGCCTACTCGTTCTGATCCTACGCGCGATCGCCGTGTCGGCGGTCTTCGCCCTGATACCCGTCTTCATGCCTCATGCCTGGATGGACGCGATCCATCGCCACCTGGGTCTGGGGCCGCTGCCGGAAACGCCCACGACAATCTATCTGACTCGCTCGCTCTCAGCAATGTACGCCATGCACGCCGGACTGCTATGGATCATCTCGCGCGACCTGCGGCACTTCGCGGCCTTGGTGACTTATGTTGGCGTCGTCCTACTAGCCTTCGGTGCCACATTGATTTGGATCGACTGCCGGGCCGGGCTTCCGTGGCTTTGGGTGGCAAGTGAGGGGCCGTTCACGATCTCCCTAGGCGTGGCCGTTCTCGTTTTGCAGCGAAGGCTGCGGTCGTAGAGGTGAAGGCTTTTTTCGATGCGGCCGACGTACGTTTCGCCCTCTTGCGATTCCAAGAGAATCACGGTCGGCGGGCAACCCGGCGAGATAGCGGCAAGGTGCTGGGTTTGATCTAGTCGAAGAAACGATTGCAGAATCGGTATCCGGCCTACTTCCCCGGCACGACGACCCCCACAAACAATCGGCCGTCCGTTTCCCACGGGTCGCCGCCGCCATTCTTGCCTTTGCAAACTGTGTGAAAATCATCGACGAAGTAGGTTTCGGACATGCCGCCAGACTGGTCCAGACATTTGAAGAGATAGTCTCGCTCGACATCTATGTCGGGCGCGGTGACGTGCGTGATCTGGCCCGTGGTGCGGCTGATGCCGACGCGCTCGTCGTACACGGCGGACCCGACCCACATCGGCCGACCGTCCTCGGCGGCTTTTTCGGCTCGCCAGAAGCGGACGTGGTGGCGGTGCCTGGGACTATGGCCCACGGGCTGCTCGAAGGCGAGGTCTTCTTTGCGCCCGAAGAGATAGAGATTGCTGACGGGGGCTCGGTCGTCTGCCCGTTTGAGGACGGTGTCGGCGGCGATTTTCAGATCGCTGCGAAACCCAAGCGGGTCGGCAGAAAACCACTTGCCAGCCAGCAGGATGGCCTTAACCTCGGCCTCCGTGCCAATCAAGGCCACATTGAGCGGGTCGCCGGGTATGCCGGCGGCGGTTTGCGTAATGCCGGGAACGTCGTTCAACCCAGGGTGACGGCGGGCATATCGCTTCCAAGCCATTGGGGCGACAACATACGCCCCTACGAGATAAAGCACAATGACGCCAACGGGGATGACCGCCAGACGATTCCACTGTCGGCGTCGCTTAGTCGGCGTCTCCCCTGAGGGGATCCCTGAAAATGGTTGATCCATATTGACCGCCCTATATGTGCAACTCCACCACCACGCGGCCAAGAATCCGCCCGGCGAGGATATCTTTGATATAGGGATCGATCTGGGCAAGCGTCGTGAAGGTGGCCATCGATTCGAGATTTGCCGGTTTCCAGGCGGTTGCCAGTCGTTGCCAAGCTTGGTCGCGGGCGGCACGCGGGCACCAGGAGGCGTCGATGCCGGCCAGGGTCACGGCGCGGAGAATGAAGGGATAGACGGTTACGGGCAAGTCGTTGCCGCCCGCGAGTCCACAGGCCGCCACGCATCCGCCATGCTTCAGCGATCGAAGGATCGTGCCGAGGATATTGCCGCCGACCGCGTCGATCGCGCCGGCCCAAACTTCAGAGAGCAAGGCGCGATCGCGCTTGTCGTCAACTTCCCCGCGCGGAACGATCCGTTTGGCTCCAAGTTGCGTGAGGTATTCCGCAGCCGACGGCTTACCGGTCACGGCGGCTACGTCGTAACCCAATTTGGCAAGGATCGCGACGGCCACGCTGCCGACGCCGCCCGTCGCGCCGGTGACGACGACGGGGCCGCTTTCCGGCTGCACATCATGTTTTTGCAGCGCGTCGACGCAGAGCGCGGCGGTAAATCCGGCCGTGCCCAGGATCATGCTTTCGCGCAGCGTCAGCCCGGCCGGCACGGGGACAATCCAATCGTGCGGCACGCGAACGTATTCAGCCCAACCGCCCCAGCGGCTCGCTCCCTGATCGAAGCCGGTGACGATCACTGTGTCTCCCACCGCGATTCCCACCGCTCCGCTTTGTACGACGGTGCCGGCCACATCGACGCCTGGCACGTGGGGGAAACGACGCACAATGCCGCGATGCCCAGTCGCGGCCATGGCGTCCTTATAGTTCAACGAGGAATAAGCCACGCGGATGAGGACATCGCCGGGCGGGAGATCGTCGAGCGAGCGCAGGGCCATGCCGGAGTGGACCAGCCCGGCCGCATCTTGCTCGACGAGATAGCATTGTACGTTCGTGGCCATACGCAACTTCTTCAATGTATCCCGCACAGCCCGTGTGCGGAAAGACGGCACGCGGAGTGTGCCTAATACCATTTATTGATTCGCCCGTCCTAATGCGTCATCACAATGCAGACCGGGGCGGGGATGTGGACCGATTCGCCCGTCGCTTCAAGGAGGCCGGAGACGGCATCCACCTTGAATACGACCACATTATCGGAATCCTGATTCGCGGCCAAGAGGAATCGTCCGCCGGGAACCAAAGCAAAATGCCGTGGGGACTTGCCGTGCGTGGAAACGTGCCCCAAGGTCGTTAGCCGTCCGGTCGCGGGTTCGATACGGAACGCGGCAATGTTATTCGGCCCGCGGTTCGAGGCATAGAGAAAGTGGCCGGTGGGGTCTATCTGGATTTCAGCCGATGAATTCTGGCCGTGGAAATTGGCGGGCAGGGTCGAAATCGTTTGCAGGTGTTCGAGCGATTTGCCCTCCGACAGGCCATTCGAAAAAACGGCAACCGTGCCCTTCATTTCGTTGACGACGTAGACGAATCGACCGTTAGGATGGAATGCCAAGTGCCGTGGGCCCGCCCCCGCATCGACCGTTGCAAAGGCCGGATCGTGGGCCGCGATCGTGGCCCGTTTTGCATCGAGCCGATAGATCATTAGCTTATCAATTCCCAGATCGGCCGAGAGGGCGAAGCGATTCGTTGGATCGGCTTCGATGCAGTGCCCATAGGCTTGCGTCTGCCGCACGCGGTCGATACTTGAGCCGCGATGCTGATCGATGGAAATGGCCGGGCTGAGTTGGCCGTCGTCGAGGATTCGGAAACTGGCCACCGACCCGCCGCCGTAGTTGGCCACCAGAACGCAATGGCCGGAACGATCGATACTCACGTGGCAAGGCCCCTTACCGCCGGACGACTGCTGATTGAGCAGATTGAGACTGCCGGATTGGGAGTCGATGGCAAAGGCACTTACCGCTCCGGTCCCTTTGTCTTGAAAATCATCGACCTCGCCGATGGCGTACAGCAGCGACCGGTTTGGAACCAAAGCCAAGAACGTCGGATTTTTGGTAACCGCGACTACCCGAGACGGCGAGAATTTGCCGGAGGAAAGATTGAAGCGGCAAAGATTGATTCCTTCGCCAGCGCGTTTTGTGTAGGTGCCGACATAAACCGAGAGGCTATCGGCCTTGGCATCCGGTTGATCTTTGGCAAACGCCGTGAGGGACATGGCCACGACGGTCAAACCCAAGCTGAAAATTTGCACGAATGGAACGAGCCAAAAGGAGGCGGGCATCCGAAGTCTCCTTGCGGAATGCGGTTTTGAAGCGATGAAGACGACCAACAACCCGCATTATACAAGGCTGGGACCAAAATGATAGCTTCTACTATGCTGGACGGCACGCCAACCTTCCCAGATGGAGCCTTACAGCACAAGCTGCTCCAATTCCGGATAATCGGAAAGAATGAGCCGTTCCGTGAAGCGGAAGCCAAGCGTGAAAAAATTGCCGCCGAGGGGATGCAAATGCCGCGCTTTGGCCCGAATCCACGTAAGGCTTCCGCGCCAACGGAATCCCAGCAAGGCTTCGTCCAAGCCGCGGGGATGATCCATCACCACGGCGACTCCCGAAGTCGAAAACTCCTTGGTGGTAGCGGAAAATGCGTGGCGGAGGTCGGGTTTGCCGTCTTCCACGGGCACGACCATGACCACGAGCGTCAGATTGACGCGGCCTTCGAGTCGCGGCCCTTCCAGCCGTTCCTGCAAAGCGGAACAGTTCTGGTTCAACAGCGAGACGATGAAGGATTGCGCCGTCTGCTCTTTTCGCCGCCCAAAAATTGCCATGTTGGTTTTGGCCCTATGTCGAAATGGGATTTACTTTTCCAGATTCGCGTTTTATAAAAAAGTATATGTCACGGCTGGTCGCGCGGTTCAAAAGTTCGCAAGATATGCACGCGACGGCCTGGAAACGGTTCCGTTCCGAGAAAGCCCACAACTATTTGAGGGGTGCGATTCTACCGATTCGCACGAAAATTCCATGCTTCGGTTGACGAGCGTTTTCGTCAATGGTATAGGTGGTTCCTTGGGGCAACCAACCTATCACGGTCCACGAGTGGAACAGTCGATGATCTCACGAGATCGCGTAATTCGAACCTTGAATCAACAGCCTATCGACCGCGCGCCGCGCGATATCTGGCTCTTGCCAGGAATCGAAGCGCGGTGCCCGGATGACATTGCTGAAATAAACGTCCGATTTCCGCCCGATATCGTTCACGTCAATTCGCCCTGGCCCGTCGGCAAGCGCGGCAAGGGATCCAGTTCCAATTCGGGGACTTTTACCGATGTCTGGGGATGCCTATGGCGCGAAGGCGAGAATGGTTCGCTACCCACCCTGATCGAATCGCCGTTGGCCGGCGCGGCCCAACTGGCCGATTACCGCTTTCCCCCCGAATTGCTTGACGGGCATCGCGTGGCCAAGGTGAATAAGGGATGCGAGAGTACCACCCGTTTCACGCTGGCGCACAGCGAGGCCCGGCCGCTCGACCGCTTGCGACAATTGCGGGGCATGGAAACGACGCTCGCGGAGCTTACTGAAAACAAGCCGGCCCTGCACGAATTGCTTGCCAAGTTACACGTTTGCCTGGCACGTGAGATTCAGCATTGGGCCGGCACGAATGTGGACGGCGTCGTCATTGGCGACAACCTCGCCTGGGTTGCGTCGGCTCGTAGCCACACGAAGATTTGGCGTAGCGTCTTCAAACCGCTCTACTTGGAATACTGCCGGATTCTGCACGCCCAGGATAAGTTCGTCTTCTTTCTCTCGAATGGCCCGCTGGGCGACGGTTTGGAAGATTTGATCGAAATGGGTGTCGATGCGGTTCACGCGCCGTGGTCGCGAACCGATCTCATCGACCTTGCCGATCGACGTCGGGGGCAAATCACTTTCTGGAGCGGCATCGAGCGGAATCTGATCGAACCGCCGCAGAAGTGCCCTCAAATTCGCGCCGCCGTATTCCAGATTCGTAAGGTGCTAGACTACGGTGCCGGTGGAATCATCGCCCAATCCGCTTGGGCACCGGCAACGCCAATCCGCAGCATCATTACGTTTTGCGAGGAATGGATGATTCAATTGCCGGTTACCGTCTAGTGGTGATATAGGCCGGTTCACGCTTGCCCATCCGTGGCCGGAACGGTACACGCTCGTTCTGTCCTACAAATCAGCGGGACTAACACAGATTTTACCGAATGAGCGACCATCAGATACTTGCTTTCCCAGGACGATTCGCGGACAATACAGTTATGGAGGCTCCGCATTGCAACTTCTGGTCATTCCTTGAGGATTATGGAACCAGCGGTGGGATGTGGGGCAAAATGACCGGCTGAGGGATGTTGCCGAGTTGTGCGTCCGTGGTGAAACAGGGTTGTCAATCAGCGGCTTTTCTTCGTGTGCCCATATGGCGGCAACCAACGACGCCACGCTGGAACAAATTGGGATCGGCTCCTTGGATTCCGTTTTTGCGGTGCCCTTCTAAGTGGGGGGTGTGCAAAGGCGGGGATGTTGAATTTGGGCAACCCACTGGTATCGCAAAGTCAACATCCCGTGCGTTTTGACGCGACGCAGATTCCAGTTATCCCCCGCCGATGTCAATTTAAGTCGTTTGTTAATATGGATTTGTGAAAATAACATTCGGTCCAAAAGGAAACCCTGGCACATTCTTTGCTAACAAAGATTAACAACGCCAGACTGCCCGTTCAGGCAGATTTCGGTTCCGGCGGACAAGATTACGGAAACAATGCACTATGAGTACAGGGACGATTCCTCCAATCAGCCAATGGAAACGATGGCAGCCCGCGCCCCCGGTGTTGGCAGCTTGGGGAGTTTTGGTCGTTTGCTTCCTCGTGACCTACTGGAGTACGATCCGGCACGTTGTCGGCGTCTGGTGCAACACGCCCGACTATGAACACGGCTTCTTCGTGCCGATTTTCGCCTGCTTTATCCTTTGGCTGCGGCAGGATATGGTCGATCCCTGGCCGACGCGCGGGGCAATCCTGGCGTCGATTCCATTTTTCGTCGTTTGGGCACTCTTCCGCTGGATGGTGGTTTACCTGAATTACGAGCGCGATATCGACTCGCTCTTCCCGTTCCTCATCGGCATGACGCTCCTCCTCGGCGGTTGGCGGGCGTTGCGGTGGGCCTGGCCTTCGATACTATTTCTAATCTTTATGGTGCCGTTGCCGGCACGCGTGGCCGAATCGCTTGCAAGACCGCTGCAACGTGTGGCAACTATTATGAGCGTCTACACGCTCCAGACCTTGGGCATCCCGGCCATTGTTCGCGGCGATCAATCCAACGTAATCCAGTTGTCCAATCCGGCCCACCAGCTTGAAGTTGCCACGGCGTGCAGCGGACTGAGGATGTTGACGCTCTTCTTCGCGGTGTGCGTGGGGGCCAGCTTCCTGATGAAAGTGCGGCTATGGGAAAAAATTATCCTGGTTATTAGCGCGGTGCCAATTGCCATTATTTCCAACGTTGCACGTATCGTGCTCGACGGCGTGTTGACGGAATGGGTGAGTCCCGAAGCCGGCAACTTTATCCACGACAAGGCCGGCTGGTTGATGATGCCTTTGGCCATGTTGATGATTTGGGGCGAGATGTCACTTTTGGCCGCGCTCCTGATCGATTCGACGGTGAAAGGTCCGCTCTCGTTTGGCGACGGAAACGTTTCGCAAGGACGCAGAGGGCCGCCAGCAGGCGGCAGCCTGCTCGGCCCCATGAGCGGGGGGCCGCCTCGTTCGCCGCTGCGGTAGCCGCGTCTGCGTGGCGTGAATGACGGGTCGGAAAGGAATCGCCCGACCTTATGTGCAATGCGTTCGATCTCCTTTATTCCTGAGTCTCTTCTATTTAATAAACTGGATGTAAGCCATGTCAACGAACGACAATCTTGCCCAACCCATCGAGAACCCGCCCGAACAGCCGATAACCATTCAGCCCTCGGCGATGGCGATGTATCCGGCTTCCGACGACTGGTCGTCGGGGGGCGCGGTGGCAGACTCGCAGCAACAGAGCATGGGGGGTGCCGCGTTTTTGCACGCGTTGCGTCGGCATTGGTTGCTCTCCCTGTCGCTCGGGATCGCGTGCGCGGTCGTGGCGGGAACCGTCATCTTGCTGCTTCAAAAGCCGCTCTATACGGCGACGGCAACGATCATCTTGTCGCCGCGGGAAGAGACCATCATGGGTGCCTCCGCCGATGGCCGCCAGGACCAGTTGCAGGGCGAATTCGATATCTTCCGTGAAACCCAACAGAACCTCGTCCGGCACCGCTTCGTACTGGCGGCTGCATTGCGAAATCCCAAGATGAAAAACCTGGCGTCGATCCAGCGCGAGGATGCCGACCACAACGCTCTCAATTGGCTGGGAGAGAAAATCAATGTCAGCTTTCTCGGCAAGAGTGCCGGCTTCATGCAGGTCAGCATGACCTTGCCGGATCGCTATGAGGCCGCGCAAATCGTCAATGCCATCGTGGAAGCCTACTCCGACGAAGCGGCGAACGACGATTTGAAAAAGCGGCGCGTCCGGCTGGGCGAGTTGCAGAAGCTTTTCGCCGAAAAAGAGAGCGATCTTCGCACGAAGCGAACCGAACTAACGCAAACCCGCGAAAACTTGGGCGCGGGGGACGAGAAATCGACTTCGTTAAAGGCTCAATTGGCGATGCAAAACTACGGCGATTTGCAGCGACAATTTACGATGATGAAAATTCAGCGCGACACGATCCAACGGGAGCTCAAGGAAAACGAGGCGGCTCGGAATGCGACGAACTCGCTCGATGTGTCGGAGGGCGAGATCACCATGGCCCTGCAAGGCAACCAGGAATTTCAGGCGTTGCATTCCCGGCAAAACATGATCGAGCAGATATTGAAGAATCAGAGCAATCTCGTGTTGTCCAACAACAAGCCGTCTTCCGCATCGGTTCGTGCACGCGACGAATTGGATTCGGTCAAAAGTCAATTGATGCAACTCCGTGCGCAATTTAGTGTGGGAGTGAAAAACGCGCGGAACTTGGATTTGGAGCGAAAGCACCTTGCCCTGATTACCGATCAGGAGCTCTACGTCAACCTTGTGGGCAATTACCAAAATGAGGCTGAAAAGGCCAAGAAAGAGGCCGAGAACATTGGCAAGAGCTTCGTCGAAGTGCAGATGATGCAAGCCGACGTGGAAAACATCGAGCACTTGCTCAAGGGCGTGGCCGAAGAGCGCGAGCGCGTCAAGGTCGAGTTGCGTTCGCAAGCTCGCGTCAAAGTTTTGGGCGACCCGCCGGCCGACGTGCCGGATATGGAGACCGGGCGCACCATGCGCATGACGATCATCGCTCTGGGAGCACTGCTGGCCGCTTGCGTTCCCGCCGTGGGAATTGTCCTGTGGGATCTCCGTCAGCAGCGAGTCAATGCGGCCTCCGATATTTCCCACCGCTTGAGAATTCCCGTGATTGGCTCCGTGCCGAAGATACCGGCGAGCGTCATGCGGCGGTTAGGGGCATCCACCCGCAAGAACCAAATGTGGAGAATGCGTTTCACGGAAAGCGTCGATAGCGTTACGGCGCGGCTGCTCCGCAAGGCCGAATGCGAACAATCGCGCGTCGTCTTGATCACGAGTGCCATTAGCGGTGAAGGCAAGACGACCTTGGCTACCCAGTTGGCCATGAGCTTGGCGCGCAATCGGCGTCGAACGCTGCTCATCGATTTCGATCTGCGGCGGCCCACGCTCGACGGGGCACTAGGGCTTGCCGCCGGCCCGGGAGTTTGCGAGGCCCTCCGCGGTCAGGGCGACATCCTGAGCATGGTGCAAGCGACGGCCACGGATGGACTTTCCGCGATCGTGGCCGGTCGTTGGGATCGCGGCGTATTGTCGGCCTTGACGAACGGTTCGGTAGCGACCATCGTCGAGCAATTGCGAGCCAACTTCGAGTTCGTCATTATCGATAGCAGTCCCTTGCTGCCGATCGTCGATACGCGACTCGTCTGCCAGCACGTCGATGCCGTCGTCCTTTCCGTGCTTCGCGACGTGAGCCAAGGGCCGAAGATTCAGGCAGCCCAGGAAATCCTCGAAGCCTTTGGCGTTCGTAGCGTCGAGGCGGTGGTTACCGGCGGAACGCATCATGGAGGCGGCAAGAACTTCCATTACGAGAGTTCGGCGTTGTCCGACGCGGAGGTTCTCGCCCCTGGTGAGGAGCTTTCCTCAACGCACGGTGCGGGACATAGTGCGGAATCGGAAAGCGTTTGATATAATCGATCCGGCAGAATGAACGGTGGTTAAAGTTGGAGAACGACAATGAATAGCATGGTGTTCCGCCTCGGCGCGGTGATCGCAATCGTGGCGATGGTGCAGGGAGGCTTTTACTTTGTGGGCAAGCTAGGCGAGGCACCGGAGGTCATCCAGCCGCGGCAGCCGCTGCGCACTTTCCCGCATACCGTGGAAGTATCGTCGACTAAGTGGCAAGGAGTGGACGAGAAACTCGATTCGCGAACCTTCAGCATGACGGAGGCCGAGTTGGCCGTTTCGCGCCGGTATCGCGATCGGGAAGGGCATGTTGTAACCGTATTTCTGGCGCAGTACCCCAAGGTATCC
>JANXOJ010000600.1 GCA_025353625.1 Planctomycetota bacterium
AAGGAACCGAATTCAGTTTCTTCAACCTACTTTGTGCCATCGTGTAAACGTCGGTTGGCGATGGCGTCTTCGCGGGCTGGACCTTGGCATAAAGATTGGCGGCTGCGTCGGGCACGCCGTACTGCTCGGCGATGCGGCCTAGGACGTACCAATCGGCATCGCTGGCCCGATCTCCGTTGCATTGTACGGCCAGTCGCAGTTTGGCCAACGCTTCGGTGGTCTTGCCCAACTCGGCGTAGACGGCCGCCAAGGTGTTCAGACACTGCCCGTTGACTTCGTCCGTCTGCTTGACGGCGGCCAAGGCGTCGTCCAAGGTTTGCTGACTCACACTGCCGACGTGGACCGCTTTCCAGGCGCGATCGATGAGGGCCGACGGTGTGGTCTTGGCCGCTGAACTTCCCGCGATTGCGATCTTCGCGTGCTCGTTTTCGATGACCACCTGCCAGACCTTATCCTCGACCAACTCGCCGGTGACGCGGATGCGATATCCTTTGGCGGCATCGCCTTCGACGAACATCGGCGCGAGCAGGACGAGATCGATGATGCGCTGGGGCGGGATATCGTTCTTTCGCGCACGTTCCAACGCCGGACGCACGGCCCGGCGCAAATCTTCGATCGCGTCGGCCACCTCTTGCGGCGTTGTCGATGAGGCGAACATGGCGGGAATCCGCTCGCGGGCATTCGCGCCGCCCAATGCGGCCATATAGAGTTGCTGCACGAGGCGTTGCGGTGCCTCCTGGGCCAGATCGGCTGCTTTCATGCGGTGTTGCGCGGCGACCGCCTTGCCCTTGGCCAACAATTCGGCCGCGTTGACGGCATTTTGCGCTGCCGCTTCATACAGCGTTCCGGCAGGCGGATAGATTCTGGATTGTTGGAGATATTCGGCCGCAGTTTGCAAGATTTCACGGCGATCATCGGCGTTTCCACCGGCGATTTCTGCCGCCCGTTTGTCGGCTTCCAACACGCCTAGTCGGCCCGCCACAGCGGCCACATGGAAGCCTTTCCAAGCGAGCGACTTTTCGGCGCGAGCCGACAGTTTTTCTAAATCGGCATATTCGCCGATGTAGAGCAGGTCCCACGCCATCTTCGTTTCCAGGGCATCGTTGCGATTGCGGCGCCCCAGTTGCCGCTGGGCCTTGCGGTACTCGTCGATCGACTCTTCGAGCGGAGTTCCCTCCGCATAGTGCATCCCCGCTTCATCGTGTTCCAAGAGGATCGCCCAATCGATGCGCGTGGCTACGTCGGCCGGTTCTAGTTCGAGGGCCTTCAGATAGGCGGCTGCCGCTCCGCCCCAAACCATGCCGGGCCGAAATTGCCGACCCAACTTGTCGTGCGTCAGTACGCGACCCAGATTGGCATACGCGGCCGCATTGCGCGGGGCCAGATCGATCGCCTTGCGAGCCTCGGCTTCCGCCGCATCGCCCAGACCGGCCTTCAACAGCAGCCGCGAGTAGTAATAACGCTGGTCCCACCGCTCGGGATGGTGTCCCATTTCATCGCGGGCATGGACCACGGCCTCGGCAACGCGACCGGCCGCCATGTGGGCGCCGGCCGCGCTCTCCAGGTTGATCTTCACCTCCCACGGCGACGACTCATCTTTGGCCAACTCGGCGATGGCCTGCCGCAGTTCTTCGACTTCGTCGGCCGTGAATCGCCCCGATCCGGTATCGATGCGGAACGTAGCCGCGACGACGTTGTCGCTTACCATTTCAAACTTCTGGCCGATCGTTGCCGGGCCGTGCTGCTTGACGGACGACGCGGGCAGGGCCTTTACCGTATAACCGGCGGGCAGGTTGATGCGATATTGCAGTTGGCGAATGTGCGGTTCCGGCAGCAGCAAGGGCCCGCGTCGTTCCTCGGCGGTCGATTCGGCCTTTGCGGCGCCGCTTTCCGCATCGCTTTCAATGCCGCGAAAAAAGTCGGGCAATCGCTGGAATAGGGCGTCGGGCATGAGCGTAATCGTCCCTTCGGCCTCATCGAATTGGCCCAGCTTGGCTTCGGACACATCGGCCGTCACGCGAAAAACTTTGGTGAGATCGAGGGGCGAACTATATTCCAGCCGGGGCACGGTCGCCGTGTGGAACTGGTCCTTGAGATAATCCTTCCAATGCTTGCGGAGCGTCTTCAAGCTGAGCGAGGCGTAATCTTCACGAACGTCCTCATCGCACGAGCCGCCGCAAGTCACCGTAATATGGACGCGGCCTTTTCCGCTATCGGTCGGAAATAGCTCGATCACTTGCTCGCTCGTGTTGATCGTGTAGTCCATTTTGTCGGTATGAACGAGCTCGCGCGTCTCGGGATCGGCCAGCAACGCAAGGCGGTCCTGGTCCATCAAAGGCAATTGCCCGGCAGGCATGCAGCGTGCCGAAGGATCGATCCACATTCCCGGCGGCCCCGGTACAAAGACGATGGCGTGATCGAAATCGCCCAGCCCCGGCAGCGAAGCGACAACATCGGCATAGCGGCCGGTTCGCAACAAGGCGACGTGGGCCGGGATGCCTGCCGCGCGGAGCATGGCCACCAGCAGCGTCGCTTGATCCTTGCAATCGCCATAGCGGCGGGCGAGCGTCTCGCGCGACGAGCGGGGGACGATGGCCCCGCGTCCGAATTCGACGCCGGTATAGCGAATTTGCCCGCGTAGGGTCGATAAAAGTCGTTCGATGATCTTGGCGCGATCGGCCGTTTCACCCGGCGGCAATTTGGCCAGGGCCTCGCGGACCAGCGGCTTGACGGTCTCTAGGTCGAGCCGCGACTCGACCAGAGCGGCGTAGCCTTTCGCCACATCGTTCCACGACTTGCCGGTGGAAAAGACAACTTGCGGCCAATGGCTTGCCTCCGCTGGCAAATACGGCTCCGGCGCGTCCATCGCCGCCAGCGGCCCTAACTCGAAGACCAACTGCGTGCGGCCCTGGGCCTCCGTGCGGGTTGGCTTCGCCGCGCCGCCGACGACTTTATAATTCAACGGTAACGCCGACGGCGCATCGATCACCAGACGCAGCTTGCGAACGGCATACTGCTGGCCCAGCGAAAATCGCTCGACGATGCCGCGGTCGAAAAGCGAGCGGACCTCGCGCGTGTCGATCTCCTCTTCCACCACCGCGCCGACCACCACCGCCGGCAACGGTGCCCTGAGCAGCTTGGCATCGCTGAACATGCTGGGCGATTCCTGTTCGGTTGCCACCTCGCCGATGCTCTCCGGATCGAGCGGATGAACTTGCCCATCGGGCGAGATGACGCGGACGTGGAATACCGGCTTGTCCTCGCACCACGGCGACCAGTCGGCCTCGGTGGTCGACCAGTCGTCGACGCCCTTATCGGTCAGAAAGCGATAGACGCGATGCGAAGTGCGATGCTCGCGGCCCCGTTCGTCGAGACGATAGACGTGCTCCTCGAAAAGCATCTCGATGTCGCCATCCTTCGGAGCGGACGATGCGCCGGCCGCGCGGAGAATCTCTTCCGGCTTGGCTGAGAGTGCCGGAAGGTTCCATGGGGCGTCCACGGCGGCAAGGGCGCAGTGGCCGGAAAGTACGGCAAGTAGGGTGGGAACTAGGACGAGTGCGCGGCGTCGAATCATGCTCTTTCCTACGGAATCCGGTTAATGAAATCGATCAGCTGACGCAGCCGACCTTGATTAAAGCGGTTGTAATGGAAAACCAGACGGGGCAAGTCGGCCAGGGCCGTTTCATCTTTTTCTTCCGGCAGCGGCTTGCAAAGCTCGAAGCGGCCTTCCGAAAGGATGCCGGCAAATTGCGTTTGAATCGTTTCCATTGCGGCTTCGTCGGGCCGTCGCAGCAGCCGCAGCACGAGCTTGCCGTAAACGTACCGCATACTATGATATACGCGGAAGAAAGTCGAGACCTCCGCGACGGCCTCTTCCACGCTCTGCGTCCGTTTGTAAAGAGACAAATCCTCGGGACTGATCAGCCCGTTGCCGAGCAGTTGACGGCGGATGAACTCCTCCAGCGAACTCCAGTATTCGCCCCCCGGCTCATCGAGCATGACGACGGGCACGAGGTCGCGCTTGCCCGTTTGCAGCAGCGTGAGGACTTCCAACCCCTCGTCGAGCGTGCCGAATCCGCCGGGCAGCAGGCAGATGGCATCGCTCTCCTTCACGAACATCAGCTTGCGGGTGAAGAAGTATTTCATGTGGACGAGCTTGGGATCGCCCGCGATGATGGGGTTGGACGATTGCTCGAACGGCAGCAGGATGTTCAAGCCCATCGAGTGCTCGCGGCCCGCGCCGACGTGCCCGGCTTCCATGATCCCGGCGGCAGCCCCGGTGACGACCATCCAGTTTTGCTGGGCCATGCGGCGTCCGAACTCGACCGCCTGTTGGTACGTCGGGTGTTGCGGTTGCGTGCGTGCGGAACCGAATATCGTTACCTTGCGGAAGGCACGATAAGGGGCGAAAACCTTGAACGCATAACGCAACTCGCGCAACGTGCGGCTAAGAATCTTCACGTCGCCGCGACTGGCATGGTCCTTGGCCAGCTTATCCGCCGCTTCCTTGATTTCTACAATCAGTTCGGAGATCCGGTCGGGCCGAGCATCCGTCAACGCCGGATCGAGGCGCGGTGAGTCCACGTTCGACGGCGGCCTCGGATCGGGGCCAAGCGGATCGGGGCTAGGTGGATTCGGGTCGAGCGGATTGGGGTCATCGGGAGCGATTAAATTCACGAGCGGTCGGTTCCTTGGAGGGATTATGCCCCTGCCATTATACGCGAAATAAACCATCCGCACTTTCCGCACCAGGAACTATTTCCCGTCCACCTACCGGGTGGGTGCGTGGACGGTCAATTTGTGCTAAAATCTCTTTGTGCTTACCTAAACCTGATCGCACTTTGGAGGTCCATGTCCCATGATGTACGTTCTGATTACGCTGGGTGTTATTGTCGGAGTCGTTCTGCTCGTGGCCATGATTGCCATCGGCATCTACAACTCGTTGGTGTCGCTGAGGAATCGCTATAAGAACGCCTATGCCCAGATCGACGTGCAGTTGAAGCGGCGTTACGATCTGATTCCCAACCTCGTTGAATGCGCCAAGGGCTACATGGCTCACGAGCGGGATACGCTGGAAGCCGTCATCAAGGCCCGCAACGTGGCCGCTTCGGCGGGCGCGAAGGCGGCGCAGAACCCAGGCGATCCGCAGGCGATGGCCGCGCTGGGCGGGGCGGAAGGCCAGTTGACCGGCGTGCTGACGCGGTTCATGGCCGTGTCCGAGGCGTACCCGGACCTGAAGGCCAATCAGAACATGATGGCCCTCCAGGAAGAACTGACCTCGACCGAAAACAAGGTCTCCTTTGCACGCCAGGCATACAACGATTCGGTGATGGTCTACAACACGCAGCGCGAGGTGTTCCCCAACATTCTCTTTGCCGGCGTCTTCAACTTCCAGGCAGCCAGTCTGTTCGAGATCGAGCAGGCCGAGCAGCGCGAGGCCCCCAAGGTTTCGTTTGGCAAATAGTGCCGGTTGGTGTGTTTGCGCTGCGCTCGACACCACCTTACTCACGACTCACAGACTGGCACAACGCCATGCCCATGGACTTTTTTGATCGACAGGATCGCGCTCGGCGGCAAACCAAGTATCTGATGGTCATGTTCGCCGCGGCCGTGTTCGTCATCATTCTGGCCATTTACGCAATCGCGGTTGTGGTGATGCAGAACGGCGGCTCGCGCGGATTCGATCGCGGATTCCACGAACCAACCTCATTTTGGAATCCGGGGCTGTTTGCGATTGTGAGTTTGGGCACGATCGTCGTGATCTCGCTGGGCAGCACGTACAAGCTGGCTGAACTGGCCTCCGGCGGCGACGTGGTCGCGCAGATGTTGGGCGGTCGCCTCGTCGATCAGCAGACCAGGGATGTCGCCGAGCGGCGGCTGCTAAATATCGTCGAAGAAATGTCGATCGCCTCCGGCGTGCCCGTGCCGCCGGTCTACGTCCTCGATGGCGAGTCTTCGATCAACGCCTTTGCCGCCGGGCATCAGCCGCAAAGCGCGGTGGTGGCCGTCTCGCGCGGCTGCCTGGAACATCTCACGCGGGAAGAATTGCAAGGCGTACTGGGCCATGAGTTCAGCCACATCCTCAACGGCGACATGCGGCTCAATCTTCGCCTGATTGGCATCGTCTATGGCATCCTCGTGCTTTCGATCATCGGCTACTATATCCTCCGCTCGACGCAGTTCATGGGGCCTTCGAATTCATCCCGTAACGACAACGAAGACCGCCGCGGCGACAATCGCGCGGCAATTTTCTTCATCGGCTTGGCCTTGTATATCCTGGGCTATCTGGGCGTGTTCCTCGGCAACATCATTAAAGCGGCCATCTCACGGCAGCGCGAATTCCTAGCAGACGCTTCCAGCGTCCAATTTACGCGCAACCCCAGCGGTTTAGCCGGTGCCTTGAAAAAGATTGGCGGGCTGGCCGAGGGCTCGCGGATCAACGACCCGCACGCCCAAGAAATCAGCCACATGTTTTTTGGCGATGCGTTCGCCGGTTCATTCTTCAATCTGTTTGCCACGCATCCGCCGTTGGCCGAGCGGATCCATTTACTCGACCCGGAATTCAAAGGCGAATATACGGCAACGGCAGCCCTTGGAGGCGGCGATGCGGTCGGCGGCCTTGCGTCGCAAGCGGTTCCCGAAGGACTCGTCTCCGGCCTCGCATCCGGCGTTCGATTGGCTTCATCGCCGCAGCTTGCATCGCAAGATCGTTCCAACCACATCCAAGCGATGCTGCACGTCGGCAGCCCGCAGCCGGAACATTTGGAGCATGCCGAGCGGATGGTGGCGGCAATACCTCCGCTGGTGCTCGACGCGATTCGCGAGCCGTTCAGCGCACGGGGCGCGATCATCGCGATACTCGTTAGCAGCGACGACAGGGCGACGCGCGACAAGCAATTACAGATGATCCAGGCAAACGTCGAGCCGCCGTTGGTTCGCGTCGTGCAGCAGTTGTCGGCAGCCGTGGATGGCCTGCCGCCCGAGAACCGGCTGCCGCTGGTCGATCTGGCGATGCCCGCCTTGAAGCGGCTGTCGCCCGCCCAATATGCGTCTTTCCGTCAAATGGTTGAATCGCTGACGCTGGCCGACGAACAGATCGATCTTTTCGAGTATTGCCTCCGCGTGATTCTGTTCGGTACCCTCGACGTGAATTTCGGCTTGCGGCCCGCGCCTTCGATCAAATACAAAGCGATCGGTGCCGTGGCCCAATCGACGTCGGTTGTAATTTCAGCATTGGCCTATGCCGGGCAGAGCGAGCCGGCGGCGATTCAAAAGGCATTCGCGGCAGGTGCCAAAACGTTGCCGTGCAGCATTGCCCTCGTGTCGCCGGAGCAATGCAACTTTAACGGCTTCGATCTGGCCTTGGGACAGCTTGCGGAGTCGAGTCCGCCGGTCAAGCGGCAGGTGCTATCGGCGATCGTCGCTTGCATCGCTGCCGACGGCGTCATGACGGCCGAAGAAAGCGAGCTCCTGCGAGCCGTGGCTGCGTCGCTTTCCTGCCCCCTGCCGCCGGTTCCCGTTTCGTAGTTCGACGGCAACTTTACCGGTCGCCTTGAGTGACGCTTGGTTCTTGCATTCTTGAATGGTAAGATGAAACGGCCCCAAAAGGAACGCCGCCGACATGACCACACCCCTTTCGCACGCCGGCTTACATCTGCTCGATCGCCGTCTGTTTCTCCGCACGACGGGTTCCGGGCTGGGAGCCGTTGCGCTAAGCTGCCTGCTCGACCAAGATCGCCTGCTTGCCGCCGATCCGGCAAGCGACGACTCGGCCAAAACACCGATCCGACCGGCAATCGATCCGGCGCGTCCGTTGGCTGCCCGACCGGCACCCTTTCCCGCGCGAGCCCGCAACGTACTCGTGATCTACTGCTCCGGTGCGTGCAGCCAGATCGATACGTTCGATTACAAGCCGGAGATCATCCAACGGCACGGCCAGCCGATGCCCGGCAATGAAAAATTGATTACCTTTCAGGGCGAACAAGGTGCGGTGACGAAAAGCCCTTATGCGTTCGCTCCGGCGGGCAAGTGCGGCAAGATGGTTTCCAATTTGCTTCCGCGTTTGGGCGAACTGGTCGATGATATGTGCTTCATACATTCGCTGACCAGCAAGACGAGTACGCACGGTCCCGGCGAGCTGTTCATGTCAACGGGTTTCACGCTCGATGGTTTTCCCAGCATGGGTGCGTGGGTCAGCTATGCATTGGGGAGCGAGACCGACGACCTGCCGGCTTACGTGGCGATTCCCGATCCTCGCGGCGTGCCGCAGTCGAGCGTTGCCAATTGGGGCCCCGGTTTTCTTCCAGCCGTGTTTCAGGGAACGGCGTTCAACGCTCAGAATCCGGTCGGCCACGTGAAGTTGCCCAAGGGAGTTTCGCGTGAGGAAGACCTGGCAACCCGCGATTATCTCAAGCTGCTGAACGATCGCCACCTGGCCCATTTTCCCGGCGATAGCGAGTTGGCTGCCCGGATTTCGAGCTATGAATTGGCCGCGCGGATGCAAGTCAGCCTTCCGAAAATTGCCGATCTTTCCAGCGAGCCGGACCACGTGCTCAAGCTCTATGGTGCCGACGATGCCGCGAACAAACTCAAGGCCGGATTCGCGCGGAACTGCATCCTCGCTCGACGCTTGATCGAACGCGGCGTACGATTCGTCGAACTCTTCAACGGTGCGTATGCGATGGGCGAGGGCATCGGCAACTGGGACGGGCACAAGTCGCTCAAACAGCAATACGATGTCCACGGTCCGATCCTCGATCAACCGGCCGCCGCGCTGCTGATCGATCTCAAACAACGCGGACTGCTGAAGGACACGCTCGTCGTGTGGTGTACCGAGTTTGGACGCATGCCGACATTTCAAAAAGGGGCCTCGGGCCGCGACCACAACCCGGAAGGCTTCACCTGCTGGCTCGCCGGGGCCGGCGTGAAGGCACCCTTCTCCTACGGCGCAACCGACGACTTCAGCTATAAGGCAGTCGAGAATGTGGCCACCGTCTACGACTTTCACGCCACGATTCTGCGCATCCTCGGCCTCGATCACAAGCGGCTGAGCTTCTATCACAACGGCATCGAGCGCCGCTTGACCGACGTTCACGGCAAGGTCATTGAGGCGATTTTGTCGTAATTCATTTCCGAAGTTCCACAAACTTTTACCCCATTGGGCTTCCAT
>JANXOJ010000687.1 GCA_025353625.1 Planctomycetota bacterium
TTCTTTTCGGCGAGGTCCAGCAAAACCATCTTGAGTCGTTTGCGGTCCCCCGGCGAGGCGTCCTGGCGTTCAATGAGCGAACCGACGACCGGAATAATTTGGCCGGGATCGGCCTGGGCACCAAATTCGCCAAGCATAGCAACCGCCTCCGAAATGTTTCCGCGACGTGCGAGAAAACCGGCCAGCACCATTTTTTGGTCTGGCCGCTCGGCAGAATAGGCTGCAAAGAATCGGGAGGCATCGTTGAAATACTGCCGGGCCGTATCGCGCTGCGACGGTGCCGTCAGTTGACTGCCAAAGCCCTCCATCAAGCCCGCTACGAGCAAGGTGCGGTCCAAGCGGTTCGTTGGCTGGGCATTGGCTTGCTCGATGTAGGCCAACAGATTCTTGTTGACCTGGCCCCATTCCTTGTTGCGGAACATGAGCTCCGCGCGATAACGCTTCGTCAACCATTGATTGGGATCGAGCTTTTCGAGTTCCACGATGCGCGACTCGGCGTCGGACAACTCGCTGTGGTCGAGTAGCATGCGGATGTAGGCGGACAAATAGGCCGGGTCGGACTGCGTGCCGCTCATGAGCTTGTTCATTTGCTCGCGGCACTTGCCCCATTCTTGTTTGCGCAAGTAGAACTGGGCAAGCTCGAATCGGTCTTCGGGACTGGGCTCGATTCCGCCGGAAAGCACCAGCCCTTCCAGCAGTTCCAGCGACTCGCGCCCGCGCGCGCGGATCGGATCGACTTTCAGCATGCGATATTTCATTCGCTTGTCGAGTACCGAGGCAAACGGCGATTTAAGATTCTCGTCGATCAGTGCCAGCGCATCGTTGAGCCGCGAAAAGCCCTGGCTAACCAACGAGGCAGCCTTCATGCGACGTGCGGCAACCCGGTCAATTTCGCTCGTCTTGAGTTTCTTGCCGAGCAGTTCGTCGATGAGCGGAGCCGCCAAGTCGTACTTCCGCGCGCGGCAGTAAAAGTCGGCCAAGACGCAAATGACTAAGGGGTTTTCCGGAGCGCGCCGATAGGCCAACTCGTATTTGGTCTGGGCCTTGGCGTCGTCTTGTAGAGCCTCTTGGATGCAGGCCATTGCCATCGGCGATACATCCAGGGGAAGCACTTCCTGGGCATTTATGGCTTCGGTTCGGGCTTCGTCCGTGCGGTTATTGGCGGCGAGGAACCGCACGAGCTCGACGCGGCATTCGGGAACCTGCCTCGCTATCTCCGCAGCCTTGCGCAACGATTTCTCGGCCTCGGCAAGGATCGTCGAGAGCTTTTCCGTACGGCCTTCCGCCTTGGCGCGGCGAATGAGAACTTGCAGAATTTGTGCGTGCCACAGGTGATCGCGATAGTCGTCAGAATTGGCATCGTAGGATTGCGTTGCCGTTTTAATCGCCTGATCGAACTTGCCGTACATCGACTGAAGCTCGGCCTTCTGCTTGTCGATTTCGGGATTGAGTTCCGCTTGTTGGGAATCGAGGCGTTCGATGGTTTGCTGGGCCTCGGCATAGCGTTGCCGCCTCATGAGCATCTGCAACAGATAGCGGATAACGGACAAATCGCGTTCGCCATTGATGGATGCCAGAAGAAAGTTATTCAAGGCTCCTTCCTCATCGCCTTTTTGACGAAGGATTTCACCGACTAAAACGTAGGGGCGCGACCACGAAGGGCGGGATTGCTTGGCAATCGTGGCAAAATCGAGAGCCTCTTCCACCAGTTCCGGTTTGCTCTCGACCGACTCGAGCTTCAACCGCACCGCCTTGCCGAAATACCAAATCGGCCCCTTGCCGGCGATGCTCTCAATTTCCGACAGTAAGGTATCGAGCTCGGCCAACGTCTTGGAAAGATTGCCCGTATCGCGCGTTCGCAGTGCCAGCTCGAACAGCCGATAGCGCACCGTCGCGTCGTGTGGGTCCGCGCGCGCCGCGCGAGTGCAGAACTCTTTGGCGTCGTTAAAATCGGTAATATCCAGGCACAATATCGCTAGCCCGCTCCAGAGTTGCAATTGTTCCTTCGGGGAGAATTTGTCGATATCTTCTCCCAGTTTGGCGAGCTTCGTGGCTGCCTGCACGCCCTCCTCGCGGGTAAGGATTTGGGCGCGAGCCAACCGCAGCGACAATTGATCCGCCGATTCGGGCAGATTCTTCTCCGCGTCGGCAAGGAGCTGCCTTGCCCGGTTCCAGTCTCCCTTGCGACCGGCCAAATTTGCCAAAGCGATCCAGTATTCGACTCCTGCCGGAGTACCCTCGTGGAGTTTGTTCAGCAATTCTTCCGCGTCGCTCTCCTGTCCCGCGCACAACTTGACTTCGGCTTTCATCAGGTAGACCTGGCCGTTGTTCGGCATCGCGGCCTGCGCCTGATCCAACACGCCCCAAACTTCCTTCCAATTTTGTTCGGCGGGCGACCGACGCGAATTCATCGCCAGCAAGGCACGAGCTAGTGCCATCAATGCTTCGCCGTCGGGCCTGTCCCGCTGCAACGACTGCCGATATTCCAGCACGGCTTCGTTCATCTGACCGCGCGACATCAAAATATGGGCAATTCCCTCGCGCGCTTTGAAGTAGAATGGGTCCGATCCGATCGACCGTCGATAAGCCTTGATCTGTTCGTCCTCGTTGCCCGCCTGGCCCCAGCAGTAGCCGGTCCAATAGTCGAGGCACTTCATAAGTTCGGGGTCGTTCGTCAGCAACGAGCGCACTTCCTGAAAGATCGTGCGGGCTTCCTTCCAACGCGAATTGGCGTATTCAATCCGTGCTTCGAGAAATTTCAAATTCGCTTCGGGATATTTGAGGTCTCGCAGTTCTTTAATGCAAGCGCGGCCTTCGACAACTTGCTTGTCGTCGAGATACAGATTCGCCAGATGCCACAAGATCTGGCGATTCCAAATACCGGCCGTCGCCTTTCTGCCATCTTGCAGGGCCTGAATCGCTTCGCTGCGGTTGCCCAAGTGGATTTTAATGTCGGCAAGAAGGGTATACATGGCCATATCGTCGGGGGCTGCCTTGATGCCTCGCTTCACATACGCCTCGGCCGCTGGGAAGTGGTTGAGCACCATTTCACACTTTCCGGCCAGATAGAGCCCGGCCGGGTTTTCTTTGGAAATCTCCAGCATTTTCTCGGCCTGCTGGAGCGATTCTTTGCAACGCGGCTCTCCCCCCAACTCAAAGAGCCAGAGGCCGTAGACGTGCAACGCACCGGGCATCTTCGCGTTTTTTGGGTTCTTGACCATTTCCTGCATGCACGCATCGGCTTCTTTGGGACGATCGAGCTTAAAGCGCAGTACCATGGCGCACTCGCGGTAAACGTCGATCCGTTCGGGGTCGATTTTTATCGCTTCTTTGAACTTCTTGACTCCATCGTCTTCCTTGCCCCGTGCCACATAACATTTGCCGAGAAGAAACTTGACTTCAACGTTGTCGGGCAATTCGGTTTTATCGAGAACCTCGAGATGGGCTTGCGCGTCCTGAAAACGCCCCAAAGTCATGGCAACTTGGGCAAGTTTCATGCGGACTTCGCGAATCGCGGCTAGGTCGGGCGGATTTTCCTTAGAGAGTTGCCTTACTATTTGCTCCATGGGGGCAAGTGCCGACGTTAACCGTCCCATCTCAATCTGACGAAACGCCCATTTTTTGAGCGCGTTGATGTCGCCGGGTGCAAGCGTCAAATAGGTGCCAAGATATCGCTGCGCTTCCAGATAATTCTTGGCTTCCCACTCGGTGTCGGCCTGGGCCAGAAAGGTTGACGCATGGCGTTTCAATTGGTAGCTATGCAATAAATGGCTGCTGCCGGCCACGATGCCCAGCGTCAGAAAAACGATGACGGCAACCTTGAAGTTCAATGTCCGCATTGAGAGATTCCGAGTCGGGATGAGAAATCGTTATGGCCGGGCGAATGCAACTCACGACGGTAGCCCGAAGCGCAAGCCGGAGGAACAAAAACACCTCCACACAATTATATCCCGGATTCGTTCCAAGTGTTTGTCGGCCTACGGGACTACTTGCTAAAGCGACGCACAAACTGGCAGCCAATCAGGATTTTCGATTCCAGATTAAGGCTGGCCAGGGCATCGTCGGCCACGACCTGGGCATGGAGAATATTTCCAGCCGGATCGACCAGTACGCGCCGGCTGTGTGCAATGCGCGCGGCGACGTAGATCGCCTCGGACGAGCGAAACTGCACCACCAGATGGTCGAAAGTCGGTTCTTCCGCCATGAAAAA
>JANXOJ010000718.1 GCA_025353625.1 Planctomycetota bacterium
GGGCTTTTCGCCGACGATCCGGCGATCAACGCCCTGGAACTGGTTGAGGAAAAGTGGACCAACGCCTTCGCCAGTTTCGGCAACTACGATTTCTCCGAGGAAGTCAACGTCGAGGTTCTCGGGCATCTCTTCGAGCGATCGATCACGGAGTTGGAAAAACTTCGCGTGGGCGGCCTTTTCGCTCTGATGGCCGGCGCGGATGATCTGGAGTCGGCCAACGGCACCATTCCGCTGGCACCGCGAAAAAAGAGAGCCAAGGCCAAATTGGCGGGGGACGCTGCTACAGCATCCAAAATGCCCAAGAGCGCGCAGCGGAAGCGATTCGGCATCTATTACACACCTCCGGCCTTCACCGGGCTGATTGTCGAGCGGACCATCGACGCGCTGCTGCTGGAGCGATTTGCCGTCTTGCAGAAACAACACCAGGTCGATCCCGAGGCCCGTGCGGACCAAAAGCCGGCGAAACTGCTTGCCTATTGGAGCGACTGCCTGGAAGTGCTCAAATCGCTCACCGTCTGCGATCCGGCGTGCGGTTCGGGGGCCTTCCTGATCCGCGCCTACGAGGCCTTGGACGCCCATTACAAGGGAGTCGTTCACGGTCTGGCCGGTGCGGGCATGGAGGGGGAAGAGATCGCCAATCTCGAAGATTCCATTCCCGACTTGATCCTCGCCAATAATCTCTACGGCGTCGATCTTTCCGAGCAAGCGGTCGAAATCACGCAACTGGCACTCTGGATAAGGTCCGCTCGCAAGGGCCACACGCTGGGCGATCTATCGCGAAACATCGTTTGGGGCAACAGCCTCGTCGGCGATGAGGAAATCGTTGCGGTCAACCATCCCAATCCGCAACGGCGGCCGAGGGCAATGGGTTGGGAGTCGGCATTTCCCGCGATTTTCTCGCGGCCGCAGCCGGGATTCGACTGCGTTATCGGCAACCCGCCCTGGGAAAGGGCAAAACTTGAAGAACGAGAGTTCTTCGGGCTAGGTGCGCCTCATATCGCGGCTGCCGCCAACGCTGCGGATCGAAAAAAGCTTGTCGAGCAACTGGAATTAGAGAATCCCGACTTGTGGACGCGATACCAGTCTGCCCAAGCCGGCGCCACGCGGATGCTCGACTACGTTCGATCCAAGGATGCCGGATACGTGCTCACCGGCAAAGGGGACGTGAATCTTTATATGCTCTTTGCGGAGCTTTCCCGCCGTATCGTGTCGGCGCACGGCCGGGTTGGCTTGTTGTTGCCCAGTGGAATCGCCACGGATTTTACGACTAAGGAGTTTTTCGGAAAACTTGTTACGAGTAAGACCCTCGCGGCGGTTTACGATTTTGTCAACCGCTTTGGCCTCTTCCCCGATGTCGAGGGCCGGCTAAAGTTCTGCGTGCTGCTTTTCACTGGTGACGGGATGCAAGCGAAAGGAATGGACTTTGTCTTCTGGGCGGAGCGCATTGAAGACATCGCGGAAAAGTCGCGTCACATCGTTCTTTCCGCACAGGACATCAAGCTCTTAAATCCCAACACGCTGACCTGCCCGATTTTTCGCTCGCAGCGCGACGTAAAGTTGACGAAGGGCATTTACAAGCGAGTCCCGATCTTGATTGACCTCAATCGCAGGCAAGGAGGCAATCCGTGGCAGATCAAGTTCTTCACGATGTTTCACCAGACCAACGACGCCGCGCTCTTCGGCGAGGGAAATGCCTGGGAGGAACGGGGTTATAAGCTCGCGGGAAATTGCTACGTCAAGAAGAACACGCGGGCACTTCCGCTTATCGAGGCCAAGATGACCCGCGATTACGACCACCGCGCCTCGGTCGTGACGATGAATGTGAAGAACGCCTACATGAACTACGCTGCCGAGTCGGTATCACTCGTCGATCATCAGAATCCCGAGTTCTTGCCGATGAGTCGCTATTGGGTTTCTCAGGTCGATATCGCTGAGCGGGCACCGGAATCGCTATCCATCGCCGCAATCGGTTTCCACGACATCGCACGAGCGAACGACACGCGAACGATGGTCGCCGCGCTCGTTCCTATGGCGGCATACTCCAACACGTTGCCATTGATCGTACACGAAGGGGAGCAAAGTTGGCGCCGGTTCTGCTGCCTTGCAGGAAATTTGAATTGCTATGCGTACG
>JANXOJ010000010.1 GCA_025353625.1 Planctomycetota bacterium
CCTTGCCGGGGAAGTGCGGCTTTCTGGGGGCGAGCAGATTCGCAACGGCCGCCGCGCCGCTGGGTCGATCGAGCGCGCCGGTCAGCAAACCGGCCAAGGCGATCTTGCCCAGACCATAGCCGCAATCGTGTAGAAAGTGGCGACGCGAAACGCTCAGCGGTTCCAATTCACGTAGCATCGGAAATCTATTCCTTCCTAATCATTTCATCGAGATTCAATCCGGCTCGAGCGTGCCGCGTCCAGGCGGCGCGAGCGGCTGCGTCGCCGGTTCCATCGCCGACGATACGATTCCCGGAGTTCGTGACCGTCCAATAACAACTCCCTTCTCCCAGGCACCACGTACGCATGGTCGGCGGGAGAGGGGCAGGAGGCAAGAGAATATCTAGCATCCTTATTATCAGTCTAATCTGGACTCCGTGCGACTGCATGAGGAGGGTAGTAATTCCGGTGGGTCTGCGCGGCGATTGACGCCACGCTACCCTACACGTCCAAATTCTTCGCCTCCAGCGCGTGCTTTTCGATAAACTCTCGACGGGGTTCCACTTTGTCGCCCATCAGGATGCGGAAGAGGTCGTCGGCGGCTCCTACGTCTTCCATCGTCACTTGCAAGAGCGTGCGGTTTTTGGGGTCGAGGGTCGTGTCGCGGAGCTCTTCGGCGTTCATTTCACCGAGGCCTTTGAAGCGGGTGATCTTCATTCCTTTTTCGCCGCCGCTGCGGACGGCCGCCAGGAGGCCGCGAAGGTCGTCCAGGCCCGTCGCGACGTCGCCGCGCCGGAGGAGGTAACGCGGTTCTTCCACGCCGGTTCGCTCTTGCGGAATCAGGCTGTCGATTTCAAAGCCCTTCTTGCGGAGTTCGGCAAGTTGGCTGTTAATGGAGCGGACCTCGTGGAACTCGACGATGTGCAACCGCGTGCCGGGCTGTTCGAGTTCGTCGGGCTTGGCCTCCTCGGACTTTGCGGTTCCTTCCGCGCCTTCAGCGGTTGGGGTCGCGGGGGCAGGAACGGCGTCGTCGCTTACGTTCAATTCGCGGCCCGACTCCTTCTCGTGCTGGACGATGAATTCGTCGAGCATTTCGCGGGTGGCGAACCAATGCTCGGTGTGGCCGATGAAGACGTGATACATCGGCAGCCGCCCGGTGGCCGGGTCTTGCCGCAGGGCATGATTGCGCAGGCTCACGCCGCGCCGCTCCAAGGCGACGAGCGACTCTTCCAAGGCAGTCAGCGTGCGGCAGAGTTCTTCCATCTCAGGCCCTTCGATCTTGCGCGTCGAGTCCGGCTCGAAGATGGTATCTTTCAAGCCCGACTCGAGCAGTTGGGCGTTCATTTCGGCTTCGGTCTGCACGTAATGGGTAACCTTCTTGTTGGTGATCTTGAACAGCGGCGGCTGGGCGACGTAGACGTGCCCGCTACGGACGAGGTCGAACATCTGACGATAAAAGAAGGTCAGCAGGAGCGTGCGGATGTGCGAGCCGTCGACGTCGGCGTCGGTCATGATGACGATCTTTCCGTAGCGTCGTTTCGTGAGATCGACGTCGTCGCCGATGCCGGACCCGACGGCCGAGATGATGCTGCGAACTTCTTCGTTGGCCAGGACTTTATCTTCGCGCGATTTATATGCGTTGATGATCTTGCCTCGCAGCGGCAAAATCGCTTGGTAGTTGCGGTCGCGGCCACCTTCGGCACTGCCGCCGGCCGAATCGCCTTCCACGAGGTACAACTCGCAACGTTCGACTTCCTTGCTCGTGCAATCGCGAAGCTTGCCCGGCAGTCCGCCGCCGCTGAGCGCGCCTTTGCGGTCGCGGAGCAGGGCTTTGGCTTTTCGAGCTGCCTCGCGCGCTTCGGCCGCGAGTACGGCTTTGGCGATCATCAACTTCGCCGTTTTGGGATGTTCTTCCAAGTATTTCGCCAGGAAATCGCCGACGATCGAGTTCACCACGCCCTCCAACTCCGGGTTGTTGAGCTTGACCTTGGTCTGCGACTCGAACTGCGGATTCGGCATTCGCACGGAGATGATGGCCGTGAGCCCTTCGCGCAAATCCTCGCCGGTGGGCACGATGTCTTTGAAGATGTTTTCCCGCTTGCCGTAGGCGTTGAGCGTGCGGGTCAGCGCGGTACGGAAGCCGGTCAAGTGGGTGCCGCCGTCCTTGGTGTTGATGTTGTTGACGTAGCAGTGAATGCTTTCGGTGTATTCGGCGCAATACTGGAAGGCAACCTCGACCTCGATCGGCGGCTCTTCGCACTTGGCGTTGATGTAGACGATGTCGGCGTGGATGCTGTCGCTGGAGCGGTTCAAATAGCGAACGAACTCGACGAGACCCTCGTTGTACTGGAACGACTCGCCCTCGCCGTTGCGGAGGTCTTTGAAGACGATCTTCACGCCGCGATTGAGAAACGCCAATTCCTGAAGCCGCTTTTGGAGCATGTTGTAGTCGAACTTCAATTCGCCGAACTTCTGATAGTCGGGCTTGAAGGTCGTCTTCGTGCCGGTCCCCTGGGCGGTGCCGATCTTCTTCACGTCGCCGGTCGGCACGCCGCGTTCGTATTCCTGTTGATAGACGTGCCCGCCACGACGTACCTCGACCTCGCACCACTCGGAAAGGAAGTTCACCGCCTTGACGCCGATACCGTGCAAGCCGCCCGAGGTTTTGTAGGCGTTGTTGTCGAATTTGCCGCCATACTTGAGCATCGTCATCACGCCCTCCAGGGCCGACTTGCCGATGTTCGGGTCGATATCGACGGGGATGCCGCGGCCATCGTCGGCCACGGTCATCGATCCGTCCGGGTTGACGGTCGCGGTGATCGTGGTGGCAAAACCGCCCATGACTTCGTCGATGGAATTATCGACGACTTCGCTTACCAAGTGGTGCAGCCCTTGCGGACCAAGATTGCCGATGTACATGCCCGGTCGGTTGCGAACGTGCTCCAAGTCGCTCATGTGGCGCATATCGCCGGTATCGTATTCCGAACCGAGAGCATCTGTCGGCAAGGACTGGTTGGGGTCTTGGGGGATGGGATTCTCGTCGGTAGGCATGGTTTTTGTAGTCTCTCAAGCACGAATGTCGAAATTCAACTGTCGAAGAAAAAATAAAGTCCGAACGACAAAATCATTGCGGTCGGAGTCGCGCCATATCTTTCGTGCTTCGTTCGACATTTGATTTTCGTCGTTCGTGCTCTATTATGTGATCGCTCCCAAGCGGAAGCGAAGGTCTTTGATTTTTTGTTCGGGCAACAACTGGTTGAGGGTTTTCAGCATGGCCGCTTTTTGGAAATTAAATTCCTGGATCAACGCCGAGTTGGTCACAATCACATCGAGGATGCCGCGCTTCAATTGACCCACGCGGCTGTACTGCGCCCCCAGCGGACCAGCGGCTTGGTTCCACGCCGACTCGTAGGCCCCGGCGGTCTGCACTTGGGCATAACCGCGACGGGCCATGAGTTGGGAGAGGATATCGCTGATGCGTTCGGGACCGGGCATGGGAAGAGTGCTTAGAGCTTAGTTTTTAGGGCCTAGAATCAAACGCTCAATACCCGATTCTTAAGTTCCAAGAACTGAGGTCCAAGTTCTTCAATCCTACCTCTGATCCCTTGCCAGCGGCATGATCACATAGGCATATCCATCGGAGGTCGAGCATACGGCCGCGCTTTCGCCGTCGCGCAGTTCGACCACCAGGACCGCCTCGGGGTTCAGCACGCGGAGGAACTCGCTCAGGTAACGCGGGTCGAGCGCAATCACAATCTCCGACCCGTCGTAGGCAATCGGCAATTCGACGTGCGACTCGCCGTACTCCGCACCGCGCGCAGACAACACGAGCTTGCCGTCGCCGAAGGAGAAATCGACGCCGCGTCGCTCTTCGCTCGTCACAATGGCCGCTTGCCGAATCGCGGCATAGAACGGCCCGACCGATAGCTCGATCTTTTGCACATTGTCGCGACGCGGGAAGACGTCGCGCCACTTGGGGAAGCGGCCTTCCACGAGCCGCGAGTACATCGTCACGCCGCCGCTCTTAATCAGCACATCGTTATCGCGCGCCGAAAGATGCAGCACGTCGTCGCTGTCGCCCAACGCCCGATCGACCAGCGTCATCGCCTTCGTCGGCACGATCGTCATCCGATCGGCAGGCGGCAGGTCGCCGACGGTTTTCGCCGGCCCTTCCTGACGGGCCAGCCGTCGGCCATCGGTCGATACGGCCGTGATGTGGTCCTGCGTAAGTTCGAGCAGCACGCCGCCCAAGGCGTAGCGCGCACTGTCGTTGTCGGTGGCAAACGCCGTGCGGCGAACGATCTCGCGGAAGAACCGCGCCGGCATCTCCTGATACTTGGATTCGTCGAATATCGCCACGGTGGGAAACTCGTCGGGGTTCTCCGACGGCAATTGGTACTCGCTACGCTGCCCGCGAATCACGATCTTCTGGCCATCGCTTTCCAACGTGAGCTTTTCGTCGGTGCTTTCGCGAAAGATACTTAGAACGCGGGTGATCGGAAGGACGACGTTACCGGGTGCGTCGACGTCGATGCCGGGAACTTCGATGCGAATGCCGACCTCCAAATCGGTGCCGAGCAAAACGGCCTTCTCTTTGGTGACCTCCAGCTTGAGGTTTTGCAAGATTGGCTTGGGGCTACGGGTGGGGGCCACGCTGGCGGCCGTTTGAAAAGCGTGGAGGAACTTCTCCCGCTCACATGTGATTTTCATGGTCCTGTCTCTATCTTCTAATTTATACTTATACTTAACAGCAGTAATTGTAAGGGATAGACGGCTGTTCGTCACTACCCCTGGGGACGGTCTAAAGCATTTATTTGCAACGATTTATGACGCGACTTTTGGGACTAAGAACCTGTCGGTTGCCTGTTGGCCCGCTGTTGGGTCCGTGGTGGTAAAATGGCCGGATTCTGTTGGTGGTTTCGCCGCTGTTGGTAAATGGCTTTCCACGAACAAAGCATCAACCGCCCACCAACATGTTTTCCACTACTACGCCCTTCTGCCGGTTACGGGAGATTGGCAGGCGGTGAGGGCAACTTCCTCTGCAATTGCTCTATCGCTTGCTTCACCGCTGGGTCGCTCTGGAGCAATTCCTCCGTCTTGCGACAAGCGTGCATGATCGTTGTATGATCGCGACCGCCAAAATAGTCCCCAATCCGCCCCAGACTCTCCTTGGCAATCTGTCGGCAGAGATAGACGGCCACATCGCGAGCCGCCACCACGGGCCGACGCCGCGATGGACCCCGTAAGTCGCTAAGCCGCAACGAAAAGTATTTCGCCGTCATCACCGCGATATCGCGGAGCTTGGGTCGCCGGTCGCTGTCGCGATGCATTAAAAATTCGCGAACCTCGCGGTCGTTGATCGCTCGTCGGTCTTGCTTTGCCGGCACCTCCAGTTGCAGCATCGCGCCCAACAATTCCGGCACCGTGCCCGTCAGCCCCGCGGCTAACAGTTGCAAGATCGAGTCGGCCAGATCGATTTCTCGGGCGGACGACCAACGCTCCAGGATGGCCAGTCGCGCATCGGGCCCCGGCGGACTAAGCGGCAGCGCAAGGCCTGCCGCGAGGCGGCTTTGTAAGGTGGGAAAAAGTCCGGCGATCTCCGTCGGATTGGCCGATGCGGTGACCACGACTTGCCCGCCGCGTTGGATCGTTTCATCGAGGGTGCAAACGAGCTCTTCTTGGGTGGCCGGCTTGGTGGTCAGTTCGGCGATGTCTTCAAACACGGCCAAGCCGGCCCCGCGATACTTGGCGCGCATGTCATCGACGGCCTGGGCCTCAATGGCATCGATCAACTCTCGGGAGAAATCGACGGCGGTGGTGTAGATGACTTTCCGCTGGGGGAAGTTCGCCTTCCAAGTCGTCGCCAGCCCGCGCGCCAGATGCGACTTGCCCGTGCCGCTGGGGCCATAGAGTACCAGCGGGTTATAATGCGTAGGCTGCCGCCCCAGCACCCCCATGACAGCGGGTTCCAAGAGCCGATTTTCCGGCCCCGCGAAGAACTCCAGCCGCGTCGAACTTTGAAGTTCGCCCGACGCGGACGAACCGCCTGCCAGCGGCTGTCCGGGCAGCGGAATCGTCACCACGCCATGAGCCATTTCGGTTCCGTCCAGTGAATTCGCAAGGAAATGGGAATGCGAGGAAATTATAGCAGATTTCGGAGGGAAGTGGGGCAGGTTGGCCGGGTAAAATATTGTGGCACCACGAAAGGCGCGAAGAACACGAAAGGGAAGAAGAGTGGGGGGAAAAGACCGGGGATCGCATCAACCGATCTTTTCCCTTTTACTCTTTCGTGGTTCCCCTTTGCTTTGGATCGGGCGAATTGGTTTCGGAGTCTTGGGCGGTGAGCTTCTTCCCGGATGTTTTTTTGAACCACGAAAGGCACGAAGAACACGAAATTGAAGAAGAGGAAAAAGAAGGAAATGAATATGAAGGCCATGAAATTTTAGGCATCGATTAAATGTCAAGCCAGCCCGATTCTTCATCCTTTCGTGTCATTCGTCCCTTTCGTGGTTCCCCTTTGCTACCTTCAGCTACGACGCCGTGCGAACCGTTACGCGAAACGCGCCCGGCACCGGCTCTTCGGAAACGACGTAGAGGTATCCGCCGCCGCAGCCGGAATACATGGCCCCCGGATACTTCGACTGGTAGTATTTCAGCAGCTCGACCAGATCGACCAAAAGCGTCGGATGCCGCACAACGCACGGCAACAGGGCTTCCCAACAGGCCATGCACTCGTTCATGGAAGCAGCCAAGCCGTTGAGGTCGCATTGGACAATCGATGAATAACAATCCTTGCCCGACTGGCCCAATCGCCGCACCCATTGGGGGTCGAGATTCTTAACGCCCAGTGGATTGTATCCGTCCGGTCGCGGGGCAACCGGCAGCATGGAAACGACCGATTCCAACCAACGGGCGACGTGCCGATTGTTGTTCGATTCAATGTGAACCGGGAAAATGCCATCGGCGTGCGCGGCATCGAAATCCAAGCGGCAGACGCCCGGATAGATCAGTCCGATCATGTCCTGGGAACCGGAAGGCTCCGATTGGCCGCGATTTTCTTCTTCGTAAAGTTCGCGGACAAGTTGGGCCGGGTCGCCGTTGGGCAAGCGGCCGTTCCAGTGCCGCATGGCCACCTTCCGCGTGCCGGTCGCCATGCCGGCGCGGTCCATGAAGCGGAACGTGGGCTCAAGCCCCACGACGACCATCGAGCCGGGCGGATCGGGATTCAACCGCGAAAGGAACGGTTGATCGATCCACCCGCCGGCAAAGGCCATGCGATAGGGAATGGCACCAAGGAAATCCGACGTGCGCGATGCGGACGCTAACGACATATTGGTAACCTTTCAATCCTCGTTTCCACGCGGAGCGTGGGAACCGGTCGGCTCAGATCGTATCGCGCACCGTCCGTTTTCCGGCCTTGCGGTCGGCAAACTGCTGCTCGATCCAGGTATAAGTCTTCGCCAGGCCGTCGCGGAACGACGTGGTCGGCTCCCAGCCGAGAACGCTCTTAATCATCGTGTTGTCGCTGTTGCGGCCGGCGACGCCCTTGGGCGCGTCGAGGTTGTATGCCCGCTTCAGCTTCACGCTGCCGATCTCTTCGGCAAGCGTTACCAAGTGGTTGATCGGAATCAACTCGCTGGAACCGAGATTGATCGGCGTGGCAATCAGCTTTTCGCAATGCGTGATGCGGTCGATGCCGTCGAGACAGTCGTCGATATACATGAAGCTGCGGGTCTGCTTGCCGTCGCCCCAAATCTCGATCTCGTGCTTCCCCGACTCCTTGGCCTCGATCACCTTGCGGCAGATGGCCGCCGGGGCCTTCTCGCGACCGCCGTCCCATGTGCCGTGCGGGCCATAGACGTTATGAAAGCGGGCGATGAAGGTCTTCATGCCGCGCTCGGCCCAATACTCTTGGCAGAACATTTCCGAAATGAGCTTCTCCCAGCCGTAGCCCCGCTCCGACATGGCCGGGTAGGCATCCGTTTCCTTCAACGCGCGGCAGTTGGGGTCTTTTTGAAGTTCCGTGTTGTAGGCGCACGCCGAGGACGAATAGAAGTAGCGTTGGCAGCCGGCCTTCCAAGCGGCCTCGATCATGTGGGTATTAACCAAGACCGAGCGGAGACACTGCACGCGGAAGCGTTCAATGAAGCCCATGCCGCCCATATCGGCGGCCAAGTTATAAACCTCGGTGGCCCCTTCGCAAACTCGGTGGCAGTTATCCTCATGGCTCACGTCGAGGCTCAGTGTCTCGACGCCATCGACAATTTGATACCAGTCGGGCAGCGGCTTCTTATCGACGGCGCGAAGCCGCGTGAACCCTTTTTCCTTGAAATAACGGACCAGGGCACCGCCAATAAACCCGCCCGCTCCGGTCACTACAATAAGATCGTTCTTCTTCGTATCGGACATACTAGGTCTCCTTAACTGCCAGGAAATGACTTTTACTTTTGCTCTTCATGGTATAGAATATACGATAATCCGCGTTTAATCTATACCCAAAGTTGACAGCCCCATGAACAATCTTGACCTATATCTACCTTTTCCGTAAACGGGAGAGGGGCCGGGGGTGAGCGAAATGGGCAAAGAAGTCGCATCGAAATCGCGCAACAGTAAACCTAGAGTCTCCATTCCTAGCTCCTCCAAACCTAGCATCCTCAAACCGGCCTTCTTCTCCGACAAGGTCCGCGCCGCCCGCTGGTTCTATCTCGATCTCTCACCGCCGCCCGACGTACCGCTGGCCGTGGTCTGCGGTGGATGCGAGGTCTGCCAAAGCGACTATGCCATCCATCGCACGGCGTTCGCCTACTCGGCCATCGAGTTCGTCGCCGAAGGACGCGGTTCGCTGGTTCTGGCGGGGCAGTCGTACGATCTTCTGCCCGGCACGATATTTTCCTATGCCGGCGACGTGGAACATCACATCACCAGCGATATCGAGCAGCCGCTGGTAAAATACTTCGTCAACTTCACCGGTTCGCGCGGCGGGCAGCTTTTGGAGAAGTATGGCCTTGCGCCGGGCAGTCGCGGCCGCGTCTTCACGCCCGCCGACATTCAAGAAGTCTTCGAGAGCCTCATCCACAACGGCCTGAAAGCGACGCGCTTCAGTGAAGCCTTGTGTGCCACGCTGGTCGAGTATCTGATTGTGAAGATGGCCGAGTCGCTCGTGCCGGGCGAGGCGGCCCAGACGCCCGCCTTTGCCACGTATCAACGCTGCCGACAACACATCCAAGCTCAACACCCGCGATTGAAAACACTGGGCCAGATCGCCAAGGAGTGCCACGTCGATCCGGCCTATCTCTGCCGACTGTTCCATCGCTACGATCACCAATCGCCCTATCAGTTCTTGGTGCGACTGAAGATGAACCTCGCCGCCCAACGGCTGCAAAGCCCAGGCGTTCTCGTCAAACAAGTTGCCGCCGAACTTGGCTTTGCCGATCCATTCCACTTCTCGCGGGCGTTCAAAAAGGTGCTGGGGGTCTCGCCGGAAGGGTTTCGGCGATTGCGGTGAAAACAGGAGAACAGCAAAATCACGCGGCAGGCACAGACCATCAGTTGTCGCGCACCAGGTAGACGGAAAAAACCGGAGGCTATCGCCCAATGGCACTTACTTTGGTTTTTTTGAGGACAAAGTTATTTTTGGCATGAGATTTGCGCCATGGCATTGACATTTTGCCAACACTGCCAAAATGTCAGGAATTGCCCATGGCTGCCCCATCACCGTTGACAGACGCT
>JANXOJ010000022.1 GCA_025353625.1 Planctomycetota bacterium
TCGTTCCAAAACTACTCGGGCGGGACGGCGCAAAACGGACAAGGCGGGACGCTGGCGTCTCTCACGGCGATCGCGCCGGTCTTCAACGCCACCGGCGTCAGTGCTGCGGCTGGCGGCTTTACAATTAACGGCAACGGCGGCGTCGATCAACTCTTCGTCGAGGGGACGCAGAACGCCGACACGATCGACGTCAATGATGCGGCCTCCGGTGCCAACGCCGTCCGCGTCGGCGCGCGGCTGACGGTCAATTACAACGCCGCCACATCGCACGTCGAAGTCGATTCCCTGGCTGGCAGCGACACCATCAACGTCGCGCCCTCGACGGTCACGACCTTCCTCGTCGATGGCGGTGACCCCATCGCGGTCCTGCCAGGCGACACCATTAACCTGATTCACCCGGCGTCCTACGTCGTCTATCCGGGACCGACCACGGACTCAGGCGGCATGAAGACTGCGGGCTTCCAAACGGTTAGTTGGGCTCACATCGAGAGCATTACCAACACCAACGTCCCCGGTGTCACCGGCATTGTGGCCAAGATCGATGGCACTAACGGCAACGATTCGTTTACGGTCATCGCCCGCGATAGTTCCTACAATCCGGCGTTGCCGGGTACGCCCAATCCGCTCCTGGACGGCGTGCAGGACTTTACGGTCACGGTCAACAGTGGGCTTGAGATGCTGTTCATCAATCAGCCGAACCTCTTCATCGACGCCATGGCCGGCAACGATGACATTATCGTCCGCGAACCGGCCCCCAACTTGGCCGTCTGGAACGTCCAAGTTTACGTGGCAGGCGGCACGTCCGCATCGGGAGTCGGTCGGCTCGGCGACATCATCCAACTGGAAACCCCCGGCACCCAGACAGTTACTTACAATCCGAACAACACGTTGGCGGCCATTCCGGCCGTGGCGGGAGTCACGTTCTCGCTGCCGGCCACTGGTGGTGGCCAGTTTAGCGACCCGGCCAATACGTCCACGGTCACGGCAACTCAGTTTCTCATTCCCGGCTTGCAGCAATCGTCGCTCGGCGGCGTGGAAAACTTCATCTACGCGGGCGAAGCCGGCAACGACACCCTCATCTACAACTCCCCGGCGAATGCCAACGCCGGTAGCAATTTGGTCTATACGCCCGGTGCCAATCCGGATGCCGGTACGATCACCGGCACACTGGTCGGCGGTGCCACACTGACGCCCCTGAGTTTTAGCAACCTGGGTGCCGGTAACCACGTTTCCTTCACTACGTCGAACACCGGGCGAACCGACCAGCTCAACGTCGAGGGGTCGCCCAACGCGGTCGGCGAAAACTTCTCGGTAATCCCAGCCAATGGCGGAACCGTCCAGATCGCCCGCTTGCAGACGGGCAACAACTTGGTCACTCTGCCGATCTTCACTCCCGCCGTGAATACGCTGGAGTTGGACGGCCTTGGCGGCAACGACACGTTCAATCTTGCCGCCGCGTTGCCCTACACGAGTACGGTCGTCGACGACGGTGCCACCGTCAATCTCACCGGTGCCACTGGCGCGGTGACGGTGAACTTGGCCGACTCCACGATCGCGACGAATACGACCATCACCGGATATGGCGGAACCGTCACGCTGATCGGTGTCGATGTGGCAAACCTCAATGCCAACACGAACGCCGTCTCGGTCGTCGGCACGTCGCAGAACGATAACCTCACCTACACGCCCACGGGGGCCACGGCGGGAACATTCACGAACGCCGGACTGAACACGGTGTTTAATGTTTCGAGCGTCACCGGCAACCTAATCGTGTTCGGCGGCAGCGGTGGAAATGCGGACCAAGTCACCGTCCAGGGAACGGCCGCTCGGGACTTGATCGAAATCAATCAAGGGACGGCGACGGCGACCGTTCTTGCCAATAACGTCAACACATTCTTGCCCGTCCAGCTTGCTACCAGCGTTGAAGTGTTGACGGCACTCGGCCTGGGCGGACAAAACACCTTCCAGGTCATTCCGGCAGCCGGATTTGGCGGTTCCATCGACAACCTGCTCATTAATCTCGATGGCGGTGCCAGCGGCCAATTCAACTCCTTGGTGGTTGCCAACAGTTTTGGAAACCTCCCCGCAACGCTTCCAGCAACGACCTTTGTCGTGGTCAATAAGAACCCGGTCGTCAATTCTGGCACGGTGCGCGTCTATCAAGCGGCCGTGGCGAATCCGGATATCAATTACGTCAATATCCAAACAATTTCGCCTTACGCGGTCGGCACGAGTGCGGCCGGGGCCATCCCCGGCATCACGCCAAATCTGCTCGTCATGGGGCCCGATTTGAACGAGCACAATGAGGATCATGCCACCGCGACGTTCCTCGGATCCGGCTCCACGATCCAAATTCAGCACGCCACTATTTTCCCCAACGCAAGCGAGTTCCCCGGCGTGCCCGCCGACCAGGATTACTACCAAGTCGTCGCCCAAAGCACCGGCACGCTCGACTTCCAGGTCTACTTCAAGGATTTTAGCACGGCACTGCTGCCGGGCGGCGGCCAGCTCAACTTGCAGGGATACGACGTTGCGGGCAATCTGATTGCCAGTGCGACGACCCTCCTGCCGACAACGACGTTTGGCGATCTCGGCGCGACCGCCAACGCTCGTATTCGGATTCCGGTTATCGCCGGACAGAGCTATTTCCTC
>JANXOJ010000032.1 GCA_025353625.1 Planctomycetota bacterium
CTTTATTCGTGGCACCCCAAACTTCGTTGTTTTTGTCGGGGGTTCGCATTCCACGGGCTTCGGTGGCGACGGGGTCTTCGGCAAAGCGGTCGCCTCGAAGGCTATCGCCGGCACAACCGCTCCAAAGCATCAACGAAAGAATCCCCGCAACCGCCCAACGGCCACGGTTTATCGGCGAGTACGCAAGAGCCATGACTACCTCGCAAGTAAAGAATCGTTGGCGGACTATCGCACAATCGAATCTCGGCGTCCAGAGCACTTTTTGCCCCAGCCGGAGCAATTTTTCCTCCTATTGACTGCCGCCGCAACGTCGCTTATACATTTGAGATGGAAACAAACTTCACCGGATGGCAGGTGCGGTGCGGTACGGCACTGTTGCTCACTATCTTGCTATTGAGTTCGACAATGCCAGCCGCCGAGTCGACGGCGAAATCGGACGACCCGCTGGTGGAGCAAGGCACGCTCGCCTTGAAAAAAGGCCGCTTCGACGAGGCGATTGAGACCTTTTGCCGTGCAATCCAGGCGGATGGCAACAATGCCGCAGCCCTGAGCGGGCGCGGTCTGGCCTACGTGAATAAGGGCGAGTGGGACAAGGCCATTGCCGATTTTAGTGTCGCCATCGGCTTGGATGGCAAGGATCCGACGGCCCGGTTCAATCGGGGGTTTGCCTACTTCCGCAAAGGCGTCTCCAGCAAAGCGATTACCGACTACAACGAAGCGATCCGCCTCAATCCGAATTACGCCGACGCCTATCGCGATCGGGGCTACGCGTTGGCACTCTCCGGGCGACCGGCGGAAGGACTGCCCGACCTGACGCGAGCTATCAAACTCAACGCCGACGATCAGTCGGCCTACAACAGTCGCGCGACTGCCTATGCGCGCCTGGGCGACTGGGATCATGCCATTGCCGATTACGATCGGGCGATCGAGCTCGACCCAAAGGATGCCAGCGCGTGGACCGACCGCGGCTATGCAAAGACGATGAAGAACGAATTGGTTCCAGCCTTGGAGGATTTGAACCGAGGCGTGGAACTTTCGAGCAAGGAGCCTTCGGCGTGGTGTACGCGGGCCTTTTGCCACAACCGACGCGGCGATGTCGAAAAGGCGTTGGCAGATTACAATCGGGCGATCGAGCTCGATGCCGAGTACGTCGATGCCTACCGCGACCGCGGCTACCTGCGCGGTTTGCGGAACGAATTTGAGAAAGCGTTCGTGGATCTCAATCGAGCGGTGGCACTCGGCAAGGACAATGCTTCGACGTGGCTCCGTCGCGGAATTATCTGGGCACGCAAAAAGAAGTTTGACGAGGCGGTCTCCGATTTGACCGAGTCGATACGCCTGGATGCCGAAAGTGCGGAGGCCCATTTCCATCGTGCCTTAATCCATCTCGAGCAGGATAGAGCGGAAGATGCCATAACGGACTATCGGGAGGTAATCCGCCTGGAACCGGGAGGCGCGGCCAGCTACCAGAAATGGGACGTCAATCCGGTAAGCGACGCGGACGAAAAAAACGGAACCAACGTCGATCGCCTGGAAGATGCCCTGGCAAAGTACAAAGATGAGGCCCGGACCCACTATATTCGGGCCGTAACGCTGCAAAAGGACGAGAAACTCGACGCAGCCATCGCCGAATACGATAAATCGGTCCTCCTCTATCCGCGCTGCCCTGAAGTACATTACAATCGAGGATTGGCCTATCGTCGCAAAGGCGAGATGGAAAAGGCGGCGGTCGATTACACGCAGGCAATCGCGTTGGACGCCCGCTTCGTGAATGCCTATTCCAACCGCGGCTACGTTTATTTTAAGCTTGGCGAATGGGACGGTTCATTGGCCGATTTCAATAAAGTGCTGGAACTCGATCCCCAGAACGCCGACGCCCGCAAGAGTATTGATATTATCCAAAAAATGCAGACTCAAGGAGACTCGCAATGAAATGGTTCCTATCGAATAGTTGTACGTTGTCGTTCGCGGCAGCACTGGTATTTGTCGCGGGATGCACCGAGCCGACGGCGGTGCCGCTGAAGCCGAAGGCTTCGGACGCGAAGCCGGCAAGCGGCTCTTCTGCCGAGAAGAAACCATCGGAATCAAAACCATCGGAAACGACCCCTTCCACCCCTGAGGCAAAGATGAGCGTCACCAAGGATTCGTACGGAAAACTGCCCGACGGAACGGAAATCGAACAGTATACGATGACGAACGCCAATGGGATGTTGGTATCGGTCGTGACCTACGGCGCGGTCGTCACGACGGTGGAAGTGCCGGATCGCGACGGCAAGATTGCCAACGTGACGCTCTACCGCGACTCGCTCGCCGATTACATGGAGATGAAAAACGGCAAGCCGACGACGCCCTACTTCGGTGCGACGATTGGCCGCTACGGCAATCGCATCGCCAAAGGCCGCTTTACGGTCGATGGCAAAGAATACAAGCTGGCCATCAATAACGAGCCCAATGCCTTGCACGGTGGACTCAAAGGTTTCGATAAAGTCGTTTGGAAGGCCGAACCGACGACGACGGCCGATACCGTCGGCGTCGCGTTCACCTATACCAGCCCCGATGGTGAAGAGGGCTATCCCGGCACGCTCAAGGTCAAGGTGACCTATAGCGTGACCGACAAAGATGAATTGAAGATCGACTACGAAGCGACCACCGACAAAGCAACCGTCCTCAACCTGACGAACCACAACTACTGGAATCTGGCCGGGGCGGGCAGTGGCGATGTTCTCGGTCAAGAAGTGACGATCAATGCCGACCGCTATCTACCGGTGGACGACACACTCATTCCGTTGGGCGAGCCAAAGCCGGTTAAGGATACGGCGATGGATTTCACCACGGCCAAGAAGATTGGCGCCGACATGGCCAAGGTGGAAGGCGGCTACGATCATTGCTACGTCCTCAATCGCAAGGGCAACGATTTGAGCCTGGCTGCAAAGGCCAGCGATCCGTCCAGCGGTCGCGTGATGGAAATCTTCACCACGCAGCCGGCAATCCAGTTTTACGGCGGCAACTTCCTCGATGGCACGATCGTGGCGGGAGGAAAGAAGTACGATAAGCACTTCGCGTTCTGCCTCGAAACCCAGCACTATCCGGACTCGCCGAACAAGCCCGACTATCCCACGACGCTTCTCAAGCCGGGCGAGACGTACAAACAATCGACGGTCCACAAGTTCAGCGTGCAAAAGTAAAGAAAAGCTCGGACGAAGGAACGCGTGGGGGCACCCCCCACGTTTATTCATTGTAAAAAATGTCGGCAAACGGCTGTCCTTACTGTGGATCGCCCCGTCCGGTGGATGCCGCAGCATTTCCGGCGTCGTACGTTTGTCGCGCTTGCGGAAGGATCGTGGAACCGACGGTGGACGCGAGCAACTTGCCCGCGCCACCGTTGCCGCGCGACATCAAGGGTGGCGACCATCGTTGGGCGAGCGGTCCCACGGAGGAATCGGCTAGCCGCTGGTCGTTGCAAGCACCCTTAGGCGGCG